>JAJQFX010000029.1 GCA_021200895.1 Clostridiales bacterium
CGGCCGCCGCCTCAGTCCCGCCGCTGCCGCAGTCCGTTTCGGTGTTATTCCTTTTTCTCCCTGGCGGCCTCCAGCTTCCGTTGGCGGCGGTTGATGACCTCCTCCGACTTGGGCTGAATATCTCCCGCTTTGGTCAGGGCCTGCTTGGTCAGCAGCGGCCCCGCCAGTTCATAAACCAGCACGGAGAACAGCGTGATATTGCGAATCAGCGTCCCCGCATCCCCCAGCTGCATGGCGGTGGTACACATCCCCAGCGCCACCCCCGCCTGGGGCAGCAGCGTAATGCCCAGATACTTGCAGATGTTGGGGGCGCACTTCGTCCACTTTGCGCTGGCATAGGCCCCCAGGTACTTGCCCGCAGAACGGAACGCGATATACACCAGGCCAATGCAGACGATGGCGGCGTCCGTGAACACACTCAACTCCAGCTCCGCGCCGCTGATGACGAAGAACAGGGCAAAGAGGGGCGACGTCCACCGGTCGGAGGCGGCCATCAGGTCGTCAGACAGGGGGCAGAGGTTACAGAACACCGTCCCCAGCATCATGCACACCAGCAGAGAGGAGAAGCCGATGGTCACCGGCCCCACCTCCACCTCAATCATAGCCAGGGAAGCGGTGAGAAAGACAAAGGCGATGGTCAGGTTCAGCCGGTTCGTGTTGGAGTTGAACAGCTTTTCCAGCTGGGTCAGCAGCCAGCCCATGACGGCCCCCAGGGCCAGGGACGCGGCGATTTCAATCAGCGGGTTCACCAGGATTGAGAAGAAATCCACCACGCCGCTGGTCAGCGTCTTGGCAATGCCGAAGGACACGGCGAACACCACCAGGCCCACCGCGTCGTCCAGCGCCACGATGGGCAGCAGCAAGTCGGTCAGCGGCCCCTTGGCCTTGTACTGCCGCACCACCATCAGGGTGGCGGCAGGGGCGGTGGCGGTGGCGATGGCCCCCAGGGTGATGACCTGTGCCACGGACAGCTTCTCCGGCATCATGGTATGTACCACCAGCAGCGCCACATCCACCAGAGCCGTGGCGGCGACGGCCTGCACCACGCCGATGACCGCCGCCTGCCGCCCGGTGGCCTTCAGGCTCTTGAGCCGAAATTCGTTGCCGATGGAGAAGGCGATAAAGCCCAGCGCCACCTCAGAAATCAGGGAGAGCTTGCTGACCGCTTCGGCAGAGGTAAAGCCCAGGCCGCTGATGTGGAGGGCCCCCAGACCATAGGGGCCAATCAGCACACCGGCAATCAAATAGGCCGTGACGGAGGGCAGCTTGAAGGGCTTGAACACCCGGGTCATCAGCAGCCCGGCCAGCACGGCGATGGAAATGGACAACAGGACAGACATGGTCACTCAACTTCCTACTCCGGGGCCGCATAGTTGGTACAAGCCCCCATTTTTTCGCGCACCCTAATATACCCCAAACGCTGTCAAAAAACAATCCCAATTTCAGCGACTTTGGGCGGGTTTCCTCCCATCCTTTTAGGCAGTTTGTGCGTGCAAAACAAAAACAGGCCGGAAAGATGCCGCCCGCCTTTCCGGCCTGCATCATGGTGTGCAGCCGCATTTTTTGCGGCGCTACATACACTTTCGTATCTGGTTGATGGCGCTCTTCTCCAGCCGGGACACCTGGGCCTGAGAGATGCCCACCTCGGCGGACACCTCCACCTGGGTCTTGCCCTGGAAGAAGCGCAGGTCCAAAATATGCTGCTCCCGGTCCGGAAGCCGCGCCAGGGCCTCGCGGAGGGCGATATGCTCCAGCCAGCGCTCGTCCGTGTTCTTCTCATCCCGCACCTGATCCATGACACAGACCGTGTCCGTCCCGTCGGAGTACACCGGGTCGTACAGGGACACCGGGTCGGCGATGGCGTCCAGCGCCGTCACCACCTCCTCCCGTTTCAGCTCCAGCATTTTCGCGATTTGGTCAATGGACGGCTCCGCCTGATGCTCATTGAGGTAGGCCTCCCTGGCCTGGAGGACGCGATAGGCAGTGTCCCGGACGGAGCGGGACACCCGCATGGTGGAGGAGTCCCGGAGGAAGCGGCGGATTTCTCCGGCAATCATCGGCACCCCATAAGTGGAAAATTTTACCAGGAATTTGGGGTCAAAGTTGTCTATCGCCTTGATAAGCCCGATGCAGCCGATTTGAAACAAATCGTCCATGTTCTGCCCCCGCCCCGCGAACCGCTGAATCACCGACAGCACCAGCCGCAGGTTGCCCTCTATCATCTTCTGCCGGGCGTCCTCGTCTCCCTCCTGAATGCGCTCCATCAGCGCCACCATTTCCTCATTCTTGAGCACCTTCAACCGGGACGTGTTGACACCGCAAATCTCTGCCTTGCTTTGCATACACAACTACCTCTTTAGCAGGAAATATGCCTCTAGTATTTCCCGCCTGCCGGGTCGGTATCCAGGAATCTTCCCGCAGCATCCGACGGCTTTTGGGGCATTCCCTCAGAATTGTCCTAACGCAGCTTAAAATCCTACTTGACAATTCGGGTATAATATGGTATACCCTAATTATCCAGTAGGATTTCAGGCGACACGATAGAGAATCATGTTGCATCACAGCGTTTTTTCCATCCGTTGCCTGACAGAAAGAAGGTTTCCTATGAACGTGTATTTTGACAATGCAGCCACCACCAGCGTCAGCGAAACGGCGCTGAACGCCATGCTGCCCTGTCTGAAAGAAAACTATGGCAACGCCTCCTCCCTCCACGCCCTGGGCCAGGAGGCCAACCGGGTGCTGGACGAGTCCCGGCAGACTGTCGCCTCCCTGATCGGCGCAACCCCCGCCGAGGTTTACTTCACCTCCGGCGGCAGCGAGGCGGACAACTGGATCATCACCCAGATGGCCTACCAGGGCCGCAGAAAGGGCAAGACCCACCTGATTTCCACCGCCTTTGAGCATCACGCCGTCCTCCACACCCTGAAAAAGCTGGAGAAGGAGGGCTTTGAGGTGACGCTGCTCCCCGTCCATGAGGACGGGCTGGTGCGCCCGGAGGAGCTGGACGCCGCCATCACTGACAAGACCGCTCTTGTCACCATCATGTACGCCAACAACGAAATCGGCACCATCCAGCCCATCACCGAGCTGGCCGCCATCTCCCACAAGCACGGTGTGTTCTTCCACACCGACGCGGTGCAGGCTGTGGGCCATCTGCCCATCGATGTCAAGGCCCAGGGCATCGACGCGTTGAGCCTGTCCGGGCACAAGTTCCACGGCGTCAAGGGCACCGGCGCCTTGTACTGCCGCAAGGGCGTCCTGCTGGGCAACCTGATTGAAGGTGGCGCTCAGGAGCGGGGCCGGCGGGCCGGAACCGAGAACATCCCCGGCATCGTGGCTATGGCCGCCGCCCTCCAGGAGGCCTGCGACCACATGGAGGAGAACGCCGCCCGCGTCACCGCCATGCGGGACAAGCTGATTGCAGGCGTCCTGCAAATCCCCAACTCCCGCCTGAACGGCGACCCGGTGAAGCGCCTTCCCGGCAACGCCAGCTTCTGCTTTGAAGGGGTGGAAGGGGAAAGCCTGCTGCTCCGGCTGGATTTGGCCGGTGTGTGCGCCTCCTCCGGCAGCGCCTGCACCAGCGGCAGCCTGGACCCCAGCCATGTGCTGCTGGCCATCGGCCTGCCCACCGAGGTAGCCCACGGCTCCCTGCGGCTGACCCTGGATGAGGTGAACACCGAGGAAGAGGTGGATTATGTTCTGGAGAAGCTCCCCGGCATCGTGCGCACCCTGCGCAATATGTCCCCCGTCTGGGAAGATATGATTGAAGCCGGTACCGCCCAGGCATACTAATAGTGAATACGACTAGAAAGGAACGATGCAATTATGGCAATGGCATATAGTGAAAAGGTGCGGAACCACTTCGCAAACCCCCGCAACGTAGGCAAGCTGGACGACGCCAACGGCGTGGGCGAAGTGGGCAACGCCGTCTGCGGCGACATTATGAAGATGTACCTGAAAATCGACGATGACGGGGTCATCACCGATGTGAAGTTCAACACCTTTGGCTGCGGTGCGGCCATCGCCACCAGCTCCATGGCCACGGAGATGATTAAGGGCAAGACCATTGACGATGCCCTGAAGCTGACCAACAAGGCGGTAGTGGAGGCCCTGGACGGCCTGCCCGCCGTGAAGATCCACTGCTCCGTGCTGGCGGAGGAGGCGGTGAAGGCCGCCCTCAGTGACTACTACACCCGCAAGGGCCTGCCGGTTCCCCCGGAGTGCCAGATGGCCTGCGGCAACAACTGCGAAGCCTGCCAAATCTAAAACCTAACCATGCTATCAGATTGCTGTCGCCCTTGGCGGCAGCAATCTTTTTTTGACGTTCCCGGTCACTTCCTAAAAGGTAGCGTTATCAACTCAAGATGCAATCTATCCTGGATTGAGGCGAATCACATATCCTTACAGTCAGATTTCTACGACCAAAGGGCAACAAAATTGCCGCCATGGGCGGCAGCTTTGGTGCGTATCAAGTCACATCGTCTGTTGCCTGACAGACCACCTGATTGCGGGATAAGGCGCTAGCCGGTTGCCTGATGCGGGGAGATTCTTAAGAGGGAGGCCACAGGCCTCCCTCTTAAGCCGTCCTCTTTCCCCCATTTCTCGGCGGAGCGAGTTTGCGGCGTTAAGAAAATATGCCAGCGGCATATTTTT
>JAJQFX010000256.1 GCA_021200895.1 Clostridiales bacterium
AGCTCCAGCATGATGCTCCGGGCGGCGTGGTGGTCGATTTCCCCGGACAGGGCCGCGTAGAGGACGCGGCCCTCCTCCTTACATACTACAGACATGGTCTGCCTCCTTTGTAGTCCGCCGCGCCCTGGGCGCGAAAAAAATCACCCTGTACGGGTCTCCCCGTACAAGGTGATTATAGTCGTTTTGCTGCGATTATTTTGTCAAATCCCGGCGTCCCGGGGAAAATGTGGATAGTTTCCGGTTCAGCCCAGGGCTGCCAGGGAGCTTTCCAGCTGGGCGATTTCCCGGGCGGTCTTGTCCAGGTTGTCCCGCTGCTGCTGGATGACGTTGGCCGGGGCCTTGGAGACGAACTTCTCGTTATTGAGCTTCGCCTGGATGCCCGCCAGGTACTTCTGCTTCTTCTCCAACTCCTTGGAGATGCGCTTCTGCTCCGCGTCCAAATCCACCAGCTCCGCCAGGGGCATGAACAGCTTGGCGTCCGCCGTCACCACGCTGACCAGCCCCTCCACGGAGGCGGGGGCGTCGGCGGTGACGGTGACCTCCGCGCCGGAGGCCAGCCGCTTCAGGAAGGGGACGCTGAGGGCGAACACCTCCGGCTGGTTGGTGGCGATGCGGACGTCCGCCTTCCGGGAGGGGGGCACGTTCATCTCCGACCGGCGGGTGCGGACGGCCTTGATGGCGTCCATGATTTTCTCCATGGCGGCGGCGTCCTCCAGGAAGTCGAACTCCGCCCGGTACTCCGGCCAGGACTGGAGCATCAGGAAGTCGCTCTCGTGGGGCAGGGCCTGCCAGACCTCCTCCGTGATGAAGGGCATGAAGGGGTGCAGCAGCTTCAGCGTTTCGGTCAGCACATAGCACAGCACCTGCTGGGCCTGGGTCTTGGCTCCCTCGTCTGCCCCGGTGAGGCGGGCCTTGGTCAGCTCGATATACCAGTCACAGAAGCTGTCCCACATGAAGTCGTAGACCTTCTGGGCGGCCACGCCCAGCTCGTACTTCTCCAGGTTGGCGGTGGTCTCCGCGATGCAGGTGTTCAGCCTGGAGAGAATCCACTTGTCCTCCAGTTCCAGCTGCTCCGGCAGGCTGCACTCCTCAATGGTCAGGTTCATCAGCACGAAGCGGCTGGCGTTCCAAATCTTGTTGCAGAAGTTGCGCATGGCAGTGACCTTTTCCTCACTGTAGCGCATATCGTTGCCGGGGGTGCTGCCCTGAATCAGCATGAAGCGCAGGGCGTCCGCGCCGTACTGGTCAATGACCTCCAGGGGGTCGATGCCGTTGCCCAGGCTCTTGGACATCTTCCGGCCCTGGCTGTCCCGGACGATGCCGTGAATCACCACCGTATCAAAGGGGGCCTTGCCGGTGTAGGCCAGGCCGGAGAAAATCATCCGGGAGACCCAGAAGCCGATGATGTCGTACCCGGTGACCAGGGTGTTGGTGGGGTAGAAGTACTTGTAATCCTCGCTGTCCTCATTGGGCCAGCCCAGGGTGGAGAAGGGCCACAGGGCGGAGGAAAACCAGGTGTCCAGGCTGTCCGGGTCCTGGGTCAGATGAGTGCAGCCGCACTTGGGGCAGGCGCAGGGGGCCTCCTTGGCCACCACCGTCTCACCGCACTCGTCGCAGTACCAGGCGGGGATTTGGTGGCCCCACCACAGCTGGCGGGAGATGCACCAGTCCCGGGTGTTGTTCATCCAGTTCAGGTAGATTTTGGTGAAGCGCTCGGGGACGAACTTGATTTCCCCCTTCTGCACCGCCTCGATGGCAGGCTCGGCCAGGGGCTTCATCCGCACGAACCACTGCTTGGACACCATGGGCTCGATGGAGGTGTGGCAGCGGTAGCAGGTGCCCACATCGTGCTTCAGCGGCTCCACGGATTTTAGCGCGCCGCAGGCCTCCAAATCGGCCAGGATGGCCTTCCGGGCCTCCTGGGTGGTCATGCCGGCGTATTTGCCGCAGTCCAGCACCTCCGGCTCGTTCTCCGCCAGCCGGCCGCTGTCCACCAGCGCCTGATAGGCTGCCACGTCCTCCGGGCCGGTCATGTGGCCGTCATAGGTGAAGCAGCGGACGATGGGCAGATTGTGGCGCTGGCCCACCTCAAAGTCGTTGGGGTCGTGGGCGGGGGTGATTTTCACCACGCCGGTGCCCTTGGTCATGTCGGCGTGCTCGTCGCAGACGATGGGCAGCTCCTTGTTCAGCAGGGGCAGGATGACGTGGCAGCCATGGAGGTGGGCATAGCGGGGGTCGGCCTCGTTGATGGCCACGGCGGTATCGCCCAGCATGGTTTCCGGCCGGGTGGTGGCCAGCTCCAGGTATTCCCCGGTCTCCTTCACCTGGTAGAGCAGGTGCCAGAAGTGGCCGTCCTGCACCTCATACTCCACCTCCGCGTCGGAGATGGAGGTGTTGCAATGAGGGCACCAGTTCACCATCCGGTTGCCCCGGTAAATCAGGCCCTGGTCGTACAGCCGGACAAAGACCTCCTTCACTGCGTCGGAGCATTGCTCGTCCATGGTGAAGCACTCCCGCTCCCAATCGCAGGAGGAGCCCAGGGTGCGCAGCTGCTGGTCAATGCGGCCGCCGTACTTTTCCTTCCAGGCCCAGGCCCGCTCCAGGAACTTCTCCCGGCCCAAGTCCTCCTTGGTCAGGCCGTCCTTGCGCATATCCTCCACCACCTTGGCCTCGGTGGCGATGGCGGCATGGTCGGTGCCCGGCACCCACAATGCGGCGTAGCCCTGCATCCGCTTGAAGCGGATGAGGATGTCCTGCATGGTGTTGTCCATGGCGTGGCCCATGTGGAGCTGCCCGGTCACGTTGGGGGGCGGCATGACGATGGTGTAGGGCTTCTTGTCCGGGTCGCGATGGCCCCGGAAGCAGCCGCTGGACTCCCAGGTCTCATAGGTGCGGCGTTCGACCTCTTTGGGGTCGTACACCTTTGGCAGTTCTTTTGCCATGTTGTTTACTCCTTCCTCTCGGTAGCGGCGCGCCCCGGCTTTGCCTGTGGGGCCTTGCCGCCAAAAGAAAACGCCCTGAACTCTCGGTTCAGGGCGAAAACGGGCGCATTTTCCGCGGTACCACCTGAATTTCCCCGCCCAACGGGTGAGGACACTCAACTCCCGGTAACGGGGGATACCGCCGCGGCCTAGTAGGCAAATTTGCCGTTCAGCCGCAGAACTCCGGGGCGACCTTCTGCGCACCTCCGCCAGGGCTTACACCAGCCGCCCTGTCTCTTCGCCTTCGGAAGCGCATACTTCTCCCCATCAACGTTTTCCAATATACACGCCTATTATAATGAGTTTCCCCCGGCCTGTCAAGGATTTTTCGCAGGTTTTCAAGGAAATCAATTTTTCGGTTAAATATGCCAAAAGCCCCCCTTCGGGGCAGGGAGCGCAGCGGAACTGCCGCTTGACGGCGGAAGGCAACCAGAGGCAGCCGGTGGAGGGTTCCTATACGAAACGGATTTCAAACTTGATTTCTGCGCAATACAATGAATTGCGCTTGCTATTCTTTTCCGCTTATGATATACTTTTTAAAGGCTGATATTCAATTCAGTCAATATTAAGTTTGGAGGGATTATTGTGAAGAAAACGTGCAAGCGGCTGACAGCTCTGCTGCTGGCGCTGGCCATGAACCTCTCCCTGCTGTCCATGACGGCATGGGCGGCGGAGCAGGAGGTGGAAGCGGAGGTCTCCGCAAGCGACGAGGCAGAACCTGAGGAAAAAGCAGAGGAGGAATCTGAAACGGAACCGGAAGAGGAAGCCGCCGCCGAGGACGGTATCAGCGTAACGTCGGAGGACGGCATTGCCCCGGCCAGCACTGTGGAGAGCGGTTCCTGCGGCGATAACGCCACCTACACCCTGGATGAGAACGGCCTTCTCACCATTTCCGGCACCGGGAGGATTGATGCCTATGTCTTTGTAGGGAACGGCAGCATTGTTACCGCGGTTATCGGAGATGGCATCACTGGTATCGGAATGAGTGCATTCTCCAACTGCACGAGCCTGACCGGTGTGGCCATTGGTGACAGCGTTACCTCTATTGGGAGTTGGGCGTTCTCGGGTTGTACGAGCCTGACCAGTGTGACCATTGGTGACACCGTCATCTCCATTCCGACCAGCGCGTTTCTCGACTGCACGAACCTGACTGGCATTACAGTGGATGAGGGGAATACCGTTTATTCCTCTTTGGATGGGGCACTTTTCAACAAGGAGCAAACGGAACTGATTTACTGTCCAAGTGGGAAAACCAGCGTAGCCATCTCGGCCAGCGTTACCTCCATCGCCGAAGGTGCGTTCTACTACTGCGAAAGCCTAACCGATGTCTATTACAGCAGCACCGCAGATGATTGGAACGCTATCGACATTGAAGATCACAATGACCCGCTGCTGAACGCCACCATCCACTGTGCGACCGGCCTTTATAAGTCTTCCGACGGCAACTGGTACTACTACGTCAACGGCGAGGTGCAGTCCTCCTTCACTGGCCTCGTCAAGCACACCTCCGGCACTTGGTACTATGTGGAGAAGGGCAAAATCAACTTTAACTACACCGGCCTGGCCAAGCACACCTCCGGCACTTGGTACTATGTGGTGAAGGGCAAGATGCAGTCCTCCTACACCGGCCTGGTGAAGC
>JAJQFX010000103.1 GCA_021200895.1 Clostridiales bacterium
ATAGCATATTTGAGGCTGATGCGGTTAGGCCAGATTAAATCAGAGGTTCCTTAGCTTTCACGCTCTACTACTGGAACGGGGAAACCGCTGGCAGTGACCGAAACAATGGATGGAAAGGCGGCCAAGGGCCGCCCCTACATCAAACCCCCTCCACCGCTTCGCGGTTCCCCTCCCCTTTCAGGGGCGGCAGGAAGTTATTGTAACTGCTACGCCCTCCTCCTCCAGCCACCCCGGAAAAGTTTTGCATCCGCCGCCGATGTGGTAGAAATGGAAAACGATTTATGGTATAGTGGTAACAACGGAATCGACGGCGGCGCGGGGATGCGCCGCCCCAGGAGAAAGGACGCTTGCCATGCTGAAGGTATTTTTAGTGGAGGACGAGAGCATCATCCGGGAGACCCTCCGGGACACGGTGCCCTGGGCCCAGCAGGGCTACCAGTTCGCCGGGGAGGCCGGGGACGGGGAGATGGCCCTGCCCCTCATCCGCCAGACCCGGCCCGACGTGCTGATTACCGACATCCGTATGCCCTTTATGGACGGGCTGGATCTGAGCCGGCTGGTGCTCCAGGAGTTCCCGGAGATGAAGGTCATCATCATTTCCGGCTATGACGACTTTGAGTACGCCCGCCAGGCCATCGACATCGGCGTGACCCAGTACCTCCTCAAGCCCATCACCAAGAACACCCTCCTGAACGTCCTCCAGGAGGTACGGGAGAAAATCGAGGAGGAGCGGGCTCAGCGGAACTATATGGCGAAGTTCCACAATGAGGCCCAGGAGTATGAGCAGTTCGCCCGGAAGAACTTCTTCGAGCGGATGGTGGCGGGGCGCATGACCATTCAGCAGATTTACGAGGCCGCCGCCAAGCTGGATTTGGACTTGCGGGCGGAGTGCTACACCATCGCCTTCTTCTCCATGCCGCCGGAGGGCTCCGGCGGGGACACCTACTCCGAGTCCGCCGCCCACATCCGGGACGTGCTGATGGAGCATTTCCTGAAATACCCGGAGTATATCCTGCTGCGGTGGAACCTGACCACCTACGCCCTGCTCATCAAGGGCAGCGCCGACGGGATGGACGCCCAAATCCGCCAGTGCATTGCCGCGGTGCAGAACTGCTACGAGACCTATGACTCTAACCTGAACTGGTATGTGGCGGTGGGCAAGCCCACCCGGCGGCTCAGCGCCCTCAGCGTGTGTTATGAGGAGGTGTCCCGGCTGTGGGCCTACCGGTACATCCTGCCCCGCCAGCACATCCTGACGGAGGAGACGGTGGGCGGCCTCACCGGCACCGGCAGCGACAGCAGCCTCTCCCAGCTGGACGCCTCCAAGTTCAGCCCCCAGATTTTGACCGGCGTGATGCAGAGCGCCGGGGCGGAGGAGATACCCGGCTTCGTCAGCGAGTTCCTGCTGGGCCTCACCGACGCCCTGGCCTCCAAGCCCTTCTGCAACTACCTGATGCTCAGCGTCCGGTTTACCGCCACCGAGTTCGTCGCCTCCCTGGGGATACCCCAGCAGGCGTTCCTGGACGGGCTGGACTGCCTGGACATGGTGGGCCAGCAGATCACCGCCCAGGATTTAAAGACCTATCTCACCGAACTGCTGATGAAGGCGGTGCAGCTGCGGGACAAAGCCTCCAGCAGCCAGAGCAAGGGCCTGCTGGAGCAGGCGGTGGCCTATATCGACGCCCACTTCACCGAGGAGAAGCTCTCCCTGAACACCGTGGCCCGGGAGGTCAACATCAGCGCCAACTACCTCTCCGCTGTGTTCAGCCAGGAGAAGGGCCGCACCTTTATTGAGTACGTCACCGCCAAGCGGATGGAGCGGGCCAGGGAACTGCTGAAAACCACCGACCTCCGCTCCGGCGAGGTGGCCGCCGCTGTGGGCTACCATGACCCCCCACTATTTCAGCTTCCTCTTCAAAAAGACCCAGGGCTGCACCCCCAGGGATTACCGGGCCAGCCACGGAGGGAAGCAGAAATGAGAAAATCGGTAAAACGGGCGCGGAAGCCCGTCTCCATCCGGCAGCGGATGAACCGGCTGGTGGCCACCTTTGCGGTGCTGATTTTTGTGGTGTTCGCGGTGGTGGTGTCCATCCTGGCCATGTATCAGAGCCAGTACGCGGAGCTGCTGAACAACCTGACCACCGCCTCGGAGTTCAACCTGGACTTCAAGGACAGCATCGACCTGAAAATGTACTACTACGTCATTGAGAGCCAGTACTCCGAGGGTCTGCCCATTGACGAGGTGGAGGATGCCCAGGCCCTGGCCCAGGATCTGATTTCCACCACCACGGAGAAGGAGAGCCTCCGGGCCATCACCAGCGTGCTGGACCTCTGCCAGAACCTGGAGGAGAAGATTTACCTGATTCAGGACACCGAAAGCTATGACGAGCGGCAGCTCCAGCTGGAGAACAACGTCTATGTGCTGACCTCGCTGATTCAGGAGTATATGTACAACTATCTGTACTATGAATCCGTCCACCTGAACGAGCTGCAAACCCAGATGACCCGCCAAATCGCGGCGGAGGCGGTGGTCATCATGGCGGCGCTGCTGCTGCTGGCCGTGGCCCTGACCCGGTACACGTTAAAGCTGAGCCGCGCCATCACCGAGCCCATCATCAGCATCTATGACCGGGTGAACCAGGTCAGCGCCGGGGACTTGACCCCACGGCAGCCGGTGCAGACGGAGGAATACGAGCTGTCCACCCTGAGCCAGGGGGTGGAGCAGATGGTGGTGCGCATCAACCAGCTGCTCCAGGAGACCACCGAGAAGCAGGAGAGCCTCCGCAAGACGGAGCTGGCCCTGCTCCAGGCCCAAATCAACCCCCACTTCCTCTATAACACCATGGATACCATCATCTGGCTTATCGAGGCGGGGAAGACCCAGGAGGCGGTGGATATGGTGTCCAACCTGTCCGCCTTCTTCCGCCACTCCCTGAGCAAGGGGGGAGGACGTTATCACCCTTGCCATCGAGGAGCGGCACGTCGCCAGCTACCTGCAAATTCAGCAGGTGCGCTACAAGGACATTATGAGCTACACCATCTCCATTGACCCGGGCATCCTGGATGCCCGCCTGCCCAAGCTGACCCTCCAGCCCCTGGTGGAGAACGCCCTGTACCACGGCGTCAAGCTGAAGCGGGGCCAGGGCCACATCGCGGTGAAGGGCTGGGCGGAGGACGGCTGCGTCCTGCTGACGGTGACGGACGACGGGGTGGGCATGCCCCCCCCCAGCGGCTGGAGGAGCTGCGGCAGAGCATGGAGACCGGCGGACGGGTGGGCTTCGGCCTCGCCACCGTCCACGAGCGGCTGCGGCTGCTGTTCGGCCCATCGGCGGGGCTGAACGTTGACAGCACAGAGGGGGAGGGCACCACCATCACGGTGCGCCTGCCCTACCGGACGGAAAATCCCCAGACAGAGAAGGAGGGGGCACAATGAAACGAAGGCTTATCATTCCGCTGCTGGCGGCGACGCTGCTCCTCCTCTCCCTGTGGGGCTGCGCCGGGCAGACTGACAGCGCTGAGGACACGGAAGAGGCGGAGCAAGACCTCATCGTGGTGGGGGTCTGCCAGGTGGGGGCGGAGTCCGACTGGCGGGTGGCCAACTCCGAATCCATCAAGGCTGTGTTCACCGAGGAAAACGGCTACGAGCTGCTCTTTGAGGACGCCAAGCAGAAGCAGGAGAACCAAATCAGCGCCATCCGCAAGTTCATCCAGCAGAAGGTGGATTACATCGTCCTCATGCCTATCAGCGAGACGGGGTGGGACTCCGTCCTCCAGGAGGCCAAGGACGCCGGCATCCCGGTGATTATGGTGGACAGGACGGTGGACGTGGAGGATGAGAGCCTGTACACCGCCCACGTCGGCTCCGATTTTGAGGCGGAGGCGGAGATGGCGGTGGCCTGGATGGAGGAAACCTACGGGGACGACCAGGTGAACATCGTCCACATCCGGGGCACCCTGGATTCCACCGCCCAGCTCGGCCGGACGAAGGTGCTGGAGGAGGCGGTGGAGGCCCATGACAACTGGAGCATTCTGACCCAGCTGGACGGGGACTTCACCCAGCCCAAGTCCTACGAAGTGATGTGCGAGTACCTCTCCAGAGGCGACCAGGACATCCATGTGGTGTACTGCGAAAACGACAACGAAGCCTACGGCGCCATCGAAGCCCTGGAGGAGTACGGCTACACCTGCGGGGAAGGGGGCGTGGCGGTGATTTCCTTCGACGCCACCAAGACCTGCCTGACCCTCTGCCTGGAGGGGAAAATCGCCCTGGCGGTGGAGTGCAACCCCCTGCTGGGGGAGCTGGTGGAGGAGGTCATTCAGACCCTGGAGGCCGGCGGTACCGCCGCCAGGGAGACCTACGCGGAGGAGCGGTGCTTCACCCGGGAGGATTTGACGGAGGCGTTTATTGCGGAGCGGGCGTATTGACATTCCTTCGGGAAGGAATGAGAAAGGAAAAACGTTCTTGCCTGAGCGGGGGACTGGTTCTCCTTAGGCAAGGAAAGAGAAAGGAAATACGTTTGTTCCCTCCGGGGGCCCTATTTCTCGCTCCGCCGAGAAATAGGGGAAAGAGGGCGGCTTAGGGAGGGGCTTCGGGGCCTCGCCCCTCCCTAAGAACCCTC
>JAJQFX010000043.1 GCA_021200895.1 Clostridiales bacterium
GGCGTAGACCGCGCCAAACTCCCCGAAGGCCCGTGCCGCGCAGAGCACCATTCCGTAGATGAGCGGCCATTTGATGTGGGGCAGCGTGACCCGGCGGAAGATGGTAAAGCCTCCCGCCCCCAACAGGGCGGCAGCCTCTTCCTCGGCGCAGCCCTGGAGGTTCATGGCGGGCAGCAGTTCCCGCAGCACATAGGGGAAGGTGACGAAAATCGTTGCCAGCACCACGCCGGGGATGGAAAACACCAGGGCAATGTCCGTGCCAAAAGTGTCGTTGAACCAGTTGACCACCGGGGTTGCCAGACCGCTGCGGCCAAACATCATAATGAAGGCCAGGCCAGCGATGACCGGAGAGATGGAAAAGGGGATGTCAATTAAGGTCGTCAACACGCTTTTACCCCGGAACTCAAACTTGGTCAGCAGCCAGGAGGCCGCCAGGGCGAAAAACGTATCCACCAACAGCGCGATCACCGCCGCCAGCAACGTGACCCGGAACGCGGAAAGGGTGGTTTTGGCTGTGATGGCACTCCAATACAGTTCCCAGCCGTCCTTCAGCGCCCGGTAGAGGACCTCCACCAGGGGCCAGACCAGCATCACCGCAAAGAACAGCACCCCTATTATAATGAGCGCGATTTGTCCCGCCGACAGGCGGGCTTTTTTCTTCTGTTTCATTGTGCCCTCCTCTCACCGGGTCCGCTGGGAGGCGAACCACTGCACCAGATTCAGCAGGAACATCAGCAAAAAGGAAATCGCCAGCAGCACCAGGGCGATGGCCGCTGCGCCCACGTAATCGGCGCTGCCCGAATTGAGCTTCTGCATGATGACGTAGGACACCACCTGGGTGCCGTTTTTGCTGCTGTTGCCGGAGATGTAAATGACGCTGCCGTACTCGCCGATGCCCCGGGCCAGGGCCAGCCCAAAGCCGGTCAGCAGGGCCGGGGTCAGCTCCGGCAGGATGACATGGCGGAAGGTGAACCCCCGCGACGCCCCCAGCATCAGCGCCGCCTCCTCGCAGGAGGAGGGCAACTTGCGCAGCACCGGCTGAATGGAGCGCACCACAAAGGGGATGCCCACGAATACCAGGGCGATGACCAGCCCCACCCGGCTGTAAGAGCCTTGGATACCGATGCGGCTCAGCGCCTGGCCCAGCACCCCCTGGTCGGAGTACATCTTCGCCAGCGTAATGCCCGCCACGGCGGTAGGCAGAGCGAAAGGCAGCTCGATCATGCCGTCGATGAGCCGCTTGCCGGGGAACTCGTAACGTTCCAGAATCCAGGCCAGAATCAGCCCGAACACGCAGTTGATGGCCGCCGCGATCAGGGCGCACAGGATGCTGGTCTGGAAGGCCCCCACCACGTTGCTCCGGGTGATGGTCTCCCAAAACTCCGCCGGGGTCAGTTCAAAGGAGCGGATCAGCACCGAGGCCAGCGGCAGCAGGATCAGCAGCGACAGCATGGTGACGGTGATGCCCAGGGTCAGGCCAAAGCCCGGAATCACTCTGTTTCGTTTCTGTTTCATACCGCGCTCCGTCAGCTGTTGTAAATCTCGTCAAAAATGGCGTCGTCCTGGAAGAATTTTTCATAGGCCGCGTCCCAACCGCCGAAGTCGTCGATGGTACACAGCACCACGTCCAGGTCAAACACGTCGGAGAACTCGCTCAGAATCTCCTGGTTGGTGGGCCGGTAGTAATATTCCCCGATGAGCCGCTGGGCCTCGTCGGTGTAGAGGTAGTCCAGATATTCCTGCGCCACATCCTCCGTGCCGTGCTTCGCCGTGTTCTCGTCCACAATGGCCACCGAAGGCTCCGCCAAAATGCTGACGCTGGGGGTGATAAGCTCATACTCGCCGGGATAGTCCGCCATGGTCTGGAGGGCCTCGTTCTCCCAGGCAATCAGCACATCCCCCTGGCCGTTCTCTACGAAGGTAGTAGTCGCGCCCCGTGCGCCGGAGTCCATGACCAGCACGTTGGTGTAAAGCGCACGCATAAACTCCTTGATTTGCGCTTCATCCGAGCCGTACAGCTGCTCAGCGTAATACCAGGCGGCCAGGAAATTCCAGCAGGCCCCGCCGGAGGACTTGGGGTCCGGGGTGATGATGTCCACGCCCTCCTGAATCAGGTCGTCCCAGTCCTGGATGTTCTTCTCGTTCCCGGCGCGCACCAAAAAGACGATGGTGGAGGTGTAGGGGGAGCTGTTGTTGTCGAACTCGTCCAGCCAGCCCTCGTCGATCATCCCCTCCTCCTCGATGAGGGTGATGTCGTGGGCCAGGGCCAGCGTCACCACGTCGGCCTCGTTGCCCTCGATGACGGAGCGGGCCTGGGAACCGGAACCGCCGTGGGACTGGGTGATCTCCACCGCCATGCCATAGGTTTCCTCGTAGTAGGCCGCGAACAGCTCGTTATACGCCTCGTAAAATTCCCGCGTGGGGTCATAGGACACGTTTAGCAGCTCGATAACGTTGCTTTCCTCCTCCGCTGAGGCTTCGCCGGAGGAGGAACCGCAGCCGGTCAGCAGTCCGGCCAGCAGGCAGACGCACAGGACCAGAGCGGTCAATTTGGTAAGGGATTTGGATTTCATCAGGTTGCAGCTCATAACAGTCTCCTTTTTAGTCAAACGTTTGCGTTTCGGAGTTGCGATATATTTTTCCGAAACAGCCGAATATTTCCGGGTTTGACTGGTTTGCTTTCCTCAATTTACACCGCGTCAGTTCCCTTGTCAACGGGAAATTACTCAAACGTTTGCTTTTGACCTTGCAATTCTCTCTCCCTTCCGGTACAATGGGTTCAAACTACTCTGAGAGGTAACATGCTATGTCGCTGAAACAAATTGCCGAGATGGTGGGAACATCCGTCTCCACCGTCTCCCGCGTTCTCAACAGCTCCTCGCCCAAATGCGCCTCGAAGGAGTTGCAGGAGCGCATCTGGACGGCGGCCCACGAAATTGGCTATCGCCCCAACGAGGCCGCTCGTGCGTTACAGGGCGGCGGGACAAAAAAAGGCACGGAGACGCCTCTGCGGGTCACCGTGCTGATGGCTCGATTCCAAAAGGTGGAGTCGGACCCCTTTTTTGAAGATTTGCTGCACTGCCTGAAAACAGAGCTGTACGCCCAGGGCGCGCTGCTGCACCAGGTCGTTTACGATGGGGAGGGGATGGAGGCAGAGGTGGCCGCCTCCAACGGGGTCATCGTGCTGGGGCGCTGCTCCCATTCTCTGCTGGAGCGGCTCCAGCAACAGAACCGGAACCTAGTGGGCATCTGGCGCAATACGATGGACTTTGCGGTAGATGAGGTGGTCTGCGACGGCAAAAAGGCGGCGGAGCTGGCGATGGAGCATCTGATCGGGCTGGGCCACCGCAGCATCGCCTACATTGGGGACTGCTCCTTTGAGAGCCGCTATGTGGGTTATTGCAGCAGCCTCATTCAGCACGACATCCCCATGAACTATAGCCTTATCAAATCCACCAACCAGACCTTTGCCCAGGGCCGTCAGGCCATTTTGGACCTTTTAGCGGGGGAGAACGCCTTTTCCGCTGTGTTCTGCGCCAACGACATCACCGCTGTCAGCGTCCTCCAGACGCTGAACGAGCAGAAGCGGCGCGTTGGCCGCCCCATCTCGGTCATTTCCATCGATGACATCGAAGGGCTGTGGGACCGGGAACCGGCGTTGACCACCGTTCACATCCCACGGCAGGAGATGGCGCATATGGCGGTGCAGACGCTGCTGGACCGCATCCGCCGGGGACATCAGGAGACCGTGCGCATTGAATTCCCCTGCAAAATCATCCAGCGGGAGAGCTGCTTCCGGCTCTGACCTGAGCGTTTTATAGGATGGCTACGGCAAGAAAGATTTTATCATAATGCCTGCGGAATCAACCGAATGGCGATGGATTCCGCAGGCGAAAACCGTGCGATTTTTGTTACAATTCTGCGAGCTTTTTGTTCAGCGTCTGGCTGACTGCCTTGGGGTCTCCCTTGCCCTTGAGGGCCTTCATGCACTGGCCCATCAGGAAGCCGGAGGCTTTCTTTTTGCCCGCCTTGTAGTCCGCGACAGACTGGGGGTTGGCGGCGAGAACGTCGCTGACCACCTGCTCCACCAGGCCCGTGTCGTTGACCTGCTCCAGGCCGTGGGCCTTCACATAGGCGTCGATGTCGCCATTGTCGTCGAACACGGCCCGGAACACCTTGACGGCGGTGTTGCGGTTCAGCTTGCCCTGACTCACCAGGCCGATGAGGTGGGCCAGCGCCTCCGGCGCGAACACCACCTGCTTGATGTCCAGGCTCTTTTCCTTCAGCTCCCGCAGCACCTCGCCCTGAATCCAGTCGCTGGCCTGCTTGGGGGCGGCGCCCGCCGCCACCGTGTCCTCAAAGTAGGCGGCCATGGCGCGGGTGTCGGTGAGCAGGGCTGCGTCCTTCTCGGAGAGGCCCCACTCCCGCTGGTAGCGCTCCCGCTTGGCGGGGGCCATCTCCGGCATGGAGGCCCGGAGGCTGTCCAGATAGCTGTCGCTCAGCTCCATGGGGGGAATGTCCGGCTCCGGGAAGTACCGGTAGTCCTGGG
>JAJQFX010000279.1 GCA_021200895.1 Clostridiales bacterium
GTCTGGGTGGGGATTTGGGCGGCGTCCAGCGCGATGACCTTCGCCGCCTCCTTTTCCGCCGCCTCGGCGGGGTAGGAATAGGGAGCCACCCCGGCGCGGGACAGCTCCTCAAAGGGCTCATCCAGGGGGCAGATGTTTTTCACCTGCTTCGTCACCACCGTCTCACCCAGGGTCAGGGCGGCGGCGATTTGCGTGGCGCGGCTGTGCTTGCCCACGCGGATATAGTAGGTCCCGGCCTCCAGCACATAGGCGGCCTTCTCCGGGTCATAGCTCTCCAGGTTGGTCAGCGGGAAGGAAATGGTCAGCACCTGCTCCTCCCCCGGCTGGAGGGTGCGGGTCTTGCCGAAGGCGGCCAGCACCTGATAAGGCTTCTCCAGCGTCCCCGCCGGGGCGGAGGCGTAAATCTGCACCACCTCTTTGCCGGGGCAGGTGTCCCCGGTGTTGGTCACCTTCACGGCGACGGAGACGGTTTCCCCGCTGACCGTCACGTCCAGCGGCTCCATGGCAAAGTCGGTATATCCCAAGCCGTAGCCAAAGGGGTACAGGGGAGTGACGTTGAAGGTGTCAAAGTACCGGTAGCCGACATAAATGCCCTCTTTATAATACTCATCGTTGCAGTTGCCGTTGTTATGGCTGAACTCAGCGGAGGAGGGATAGTCCTCATACTGCGCCGCCCAGGTGTCCGTCAGGCGGCCGGAGGGGATGGCCTTGCCGGTCAGCACATCGGCCACCACATAGCCGCCGATGTTGCCGGACTGGCTCACCAGCAACAGGGCGCTGACGCCGGGGATGGCCCGGATGGCGGAGGCGTTCACCACGCCGCCCACGTTCAGCAGAACGATAACGTTTTTGTAGCACTGGCCCAGCACGGTCAGCTGCTCCGCCTCGGCGGGGAGCAGTTGATAATCGCCGGGGACGTTGCTGCGGTCTGTCCCCTCGCCGGAGTTCCGGGCCAGCACATAGACGGCGGTGTCCGTGTCCGTCTCAGCGGCCAACTCCGGGGTGATGGGCTCCATCGCCTGGGGGATCAACCGCTCCGCCATGCTGAGGATGATCATATTGCTGTGTTCCCGCTCAGCCCGCTCCTGCAAGTGGGCCAGGAAGGCATCCTTCTCCGCCTGGGCCAGGGCCTCCTGGCGGTCCAGCCAGCCCTTGGTGGTGATGGTGAAGCCTGCCGCCTCCAGCCCCTGCTCAATTGTCACCACAAAGCGGGAGTTCACGTCGCCGGAGCCGGTGCCGCCCTTGACGGTGCCTCTGGCCCCGCTGCCGTACAGGGCCAGCTTGCCCACGGTTTTCAGGGGCAGCACGCCGTTGTTCTCCAGCAGCACCATGCACTCCCCCGCCAGGGCGCGGACGCGGTCCATATGGGCCTGCTCCAGAGGGGTGATGTCCGGCGTTTTGGTTGCAAAAATTCGATTCATGTCAATTCCTCCAATGCAATCGTTTTTTCGTCTCTGTCTCGATACCTCCATTATAGCAAGGTTTCCCAGTAAGGGCCAGAGGTTTTTTCGGAAATTCCCGCCGCGTCCCCGTTCCGGCGCGGCAGGGAATCGCCCCGCGAATTTGCACAAACGCCATGAAAATTTCCCCATTCTTTTCAGCAAAAAGTTAGAGGCAGCTGATTGACAAGCTCGGTTAGTTGTGGTAAACTTATACTGCAAGGTAAGCATAGGCTAACGCGATAAGATACGAGGATGGTGAATCATGATGCCGCTGTCTATGGCAAATGCTGGCGCAACATGGAAGGTCGATGCGATCAAAGGGAAAGAGGAAACCAGGCACCACCTGGAGAACCTCGGCTTTGTTCCGGGCTGCACCGTTTCTGTGGTGACTGTGCTGGGTGGCAATTTAATTGTCAAGGTCAAGGATACCCGGGTCGCCCTCAATCAGTCGCTGGCCGCAAAAATCTGGGGAGAGGAAGTTGAAGCATGAAATCTCTGAAGGAAGTCGCCATTGGCGAGACCGTCACCGTCACCAAGCTGGTGGGCGAGGGTTCCGTCCGGCGCAGAATTATGGACATGGGCATCGTCAAGGGCGTCTCCATCTATGTCCGCAAGGTGGCCCCCCTGGGCGACCCCATTGAAGTGACTGTTCGGGGCTACGAGCTGAGCATCCGCAAGAGCGAAGCAGAGCACATTATGGTGGACTGACACGGCATTTTGTGCTGCTGCTTTCCCTTTTGTGCTTTAGTTAGTCCATTCAAACCTTTTTGAGGAAGTGAGGAACTTAGTATGGCAGAAATAAAGATTGCACTTGCCGGCAATCCCAACTGCGGCAAGACCACCATGTTCAATGAGCTGACCGGCGCCAGCCAGTACGTCGGCAACTGGCCCGGCGTCACGGTGGAGAAGAAGGAAGGCAAGCTGAAGGGCCATAAGGAGGTCATCATCGAGGACCTCCCCGGCATCTACTCCCTGTCCCCCTACACCCTGGAGGAAGTGGTCAGCCGTACCTATCTTATCAATGAGAAGCCCGACGCCATCCTGAACCTGGTGGATGCCTCCAACCTGGAGCGGAACCTGTACCTGACCACCCAGCTGCTGGAGGTGGGCGTGCCCGTAGTGGTGGCCCTGAACATGATTGACCTGGTGGAGAAGAACGGCGACAAAATCGACACCAAGAAGCTGTCCAAAGCCCTGGGCTGCCCGGTGGTGGAGACCAGCGCCGTCAACGGCACCGGCGTCATGGAGGCCGCCGAGGCCGCCATCGCCCAGACGAAGAAGGCCGCCCCCCAGCCCAAGTGGTTCGATGCGGACATCGAGGCCGTGCTGGAGCAGCTGGAAGCCGCCGTCCGGGGCAAGTGCGACAGCGCCCACGAGCGCTGGTACGCCGTCAAGCTGTTCGAGCATGACAGCAAGGCCATCGAGGCGCTGAAGCTGACCCCCTCCGCCCTGGAGCCGCTGAATGCCTCCATCAAGGCGCTGGAGCAGGACTATGACGACGACAGCGAGAGCATCATCACCTCCGGCCGCTATGAGGCCATCGCGGCCATGCTCCAGGGCGCTTATCAGAAGAAGGCCCAGACCATGTCCACCAGCGACAAAATTGACCGCATCGTCACCAACCGCATCGCGGCCCTGCCCATCTTCGCCGTGGTCATGTGGGCGGTCTACTACATCTCCATCAACACCATCGGCGGCATCTGCACCGACTGGGTGAACGACGTGCTGTTCGGCGAGTGGATTCCCGGCGCCATCGACGTGGTGCTGGAGGCCGTTGGCTGCGCCGACTGGCTCTACAGCCTGATTCAGGACGGCATTGTGGCCGGTGTCGGCGCGGTGCTGGGCTTCGTGCCCCAGATGATGGTGCTGTTCCTCTGCCTGGCCATTTTGGAGGACTGCGGCTATATGGCCCGTATCGCCTTCATCATGGATAGGATTTTCCGCCGGTTCGGCCTCTCCGGCAAGTCCTTCATTCCCCTCCTCATCGGCACCGGCTGCGGCGTGCCCGCCATCCAGGCCTCCCGCACCATCGAGAACGATAAGGACCGGAAGATGACCATCATGACCACCACCTTCATCCCGTGCAGCGCCAAGCTGCCCATCATCGCCCTGATTGCCGGGGCGCTGTTCCCGGATTCCTCCTGGGTGGCCCCCTCCGCCTACTTTGTGGGCATTGCCGCCGTTATCGTCTCCGGCATCATCCTGAAGAAGACCTCCCTCTTCGCAGGCGACCCCGCGCCCTTCGTCATGGAGCTGCCCCCCTATCATATGCCCCGGCCCAAGGGTCTGCTGATCCATATGTGGGATCGCAGCAAAGCCTTCATCAAGAAGGCGGGCACCATCATCCTGCTGTCCACCATCGTGATTTGGTTCCTCCAGAGCTTCGGCTTCGCGGACGGCGGCTTCGGCATGGTGGACGCGGAGGATTCCATCCTGGCCGCCATCGGCGGTGTCATCGCCGTCATCTTCCAGCCCCTGGGCTGGGGCCACTGGCAGGCAGCCGTTGGCGCTATCACCGGCCTGATCGCCAAGGAGAACGTGGTCGGCACTCTGGCCCAGCTGTACAGCGGCCTGGAAGAGGTCTCCGAAGAAGGCGAGGAGATTTGGGCCGTCC
This sequence comes from Clostridiales bacterium, assembly GCA_021200895.1. Classification (GTDB taxonomy): domain Bacteria; phylum Bacillota; class Clostridia; order Oscillospirales; family Oscillospiraceae; genus Onthomonas. Next base: position 4,057 of record JAJQFX010000279.1, read on the forward strand.
TGCCCATGTACTTCACCCAGGTCAGCGCCTACAGCTATCTGGTGTTCAACCTGCTGTGCGCCCCCTGCTTCGCCGCCATCGGCGCGGTGCACCGGGAAATGGGCAGCGGCAAGTGGACTTGGCTGGCCATCGGCTGGCAGTGCGGCCTGGCCTACTGCGTCAGCCTGGTGATTTACCAGTTCGGCTCGCTCCTCTTTGACGGCGCCAGCTTCGGCGTGGGCACCGTGGCCGCCATCCTGGTGGTCGCCCTCTTCGTCTACCTCCTGGTGCGCCCGGCAAAGAAGTCCGGCAGCGAGACGCTGTCCAGCGTGGCCGCCCGGGAGCAGGCCTGACCTCCGTTCTCTCGGGGGGGGGGGGGGGGGGGGGGGGGGGGGGGGGGGGGGGGGGGGGGGGGGGGG
>JAJQFX010000050.1 GCA_021200895.1 Clostridiales bacterium
ATCTGCTTCCGGGCTTCACGGTACTCTGCATAGGCCATTTTGCTTACTCGGTACTTGGGCATACTCCTAATTTTTTTGGTGAAAACACCCTTGACAAATCTCGTCTCAGTACGCCAGGAAAGCCAATGCCACCGGCAGCGTTTATGCCGCCGACAGTCAGGACTTACAGGAGCGGCTGGATGAGATTTGGGCGACCCAAAAGGAATCCTTGCGGGTGCTTGCGTCTCTCTCATAAACCAGACCGTCAAGGCATGGGGAGCGATCTCCATGCCGATACATAGCTGTGCTGACATCATTGCGCTATCCGGCTTCTCTGATAAAATGGAATCAGGAAAGGAAAAGGAGGGCAGGATGGATTGGAACAGTTACACAGCTATGAAATCCCGACAGAAACGGAGGACAGTAAAATGATTTTAGAATTGTTCTATAACGGACGCATCTATCCCGCAGAGGCGATCATGTCGCAGGATAAGAGATTTGTGAAGGCAGAGGCAAACGTGAACCGAATGTACGAAGAACTCCACGCCAGACTGAGCGAACCGGACAAAAAGCAGTTGGAGCAGCTTCGTGAGGAAATGTATGAAAGCCAGTTCTATGCGGAGGAGGAGCATTTCCGCTACGGTCTGACCCTGGGCGTGATGCTGATGAAGGAAATCTATGAGTATGGCGCGCGATATTTTGAGGACATGGAATAGGCAGGAGGTAAAATCATGGTTGTATCGTTATTAAAATTGCCGTTTAAGCTGCTCGCCCTGCCGGTGGTACTTGTTGTGACCATTGCAAAGTGGATTGGCGTATTCTTGACCAGCTTTGCAGGAGTGCTTTTCTATATCTTCTCCGGGCTGTGCTTCGTACTTGCCGTCCTCAGTTATCTGATGGGCATCAGCACCGGCGCAGAGGCGATCCGAATGCTGGCGGTTGGGTTTGTGGTGTTCGTCCTTCCTTTCATTGCCGGGTGGGTGATTGGAGTGGTGGACGCATTGAGCGATTCCTTGTGGGATTTCATTAAGTCCTGATGGCTCCTAATCTATTCGTCAATCGACAAAATTGGCAGATCATCGTTTTTCACGGCCCCAGATGGACAGTTCTCCGTCTGGGGCTGTTTCTATTTGAAAATCGCTGAAAACGCCAATTCATGAATCGGGAAAAAGACCCCGAAAATGGCACTCTTGCAAAAGCAATCTGAATACAGACGGAGGTGAGACCTATCGCAGCAACCAGACTAATCCCCCTGCACATCAACAAGGGGAAAACCATTGCACAAACACTGAATGACCGGACGGACTACGCCAAAAACCCGGAGAAGACGGAGAAGGGGGATTTGGTCACAGCCTATGAGTGCGGCCCTTTTACCGTAGATGAGGAGTTTATGCTGTCCAAGCGGCAGTATGAACACAGCACCGGGCGGCGGCAAAAGCATGATGTCATCGCCTACCAGATACGGCAGTCCTTCAAGCCTGGTGAGGTCACAGCGGAGGAGGCCAATCGAATCGGCTACGAACTGGCGATGCGGTTCACTAAGGGGAAACACGCCTTTATCGTGGCCACCCACACGGACAGACCCCATATCCACAATCATATCATTTTCAATTCCACCACGCTGGACGGGAGCCGGAAATTCAAAAACTTCTATCTCTCTTTTCTGGCGATTCAGAAAATTAGCGACCGGCTGTGTGTACAGCACGGCCTTTCCATCATTGAGCCGAAGCCTTACCGGGAACGGACGAAACGAACGGAATACCCGAAGAACCCATCTTTCCGGGACGGCATCTGCGAGACCATCGACGCTATACGCCAGCAGAAGCCGGAGGATTTTGAGGCATTTCTGCGGATGCTGGAAGAGTATGGCTATGAGGTCAAGCGGGGCAAAAACATTGCCCTGAAAGGCAAAGACCAGCAACGATTTATCCGTCTGCGGTCTTTGGGTGAGGGCTACTCAGAAGAAGAAATCCGGGCAGTCATTGCCGGTGCCAGAGAGCATCAGCCCAAGAGACGCAGAAAGGAGAAGCAGTTCTCCGCAGCGCCGCCGAAGCTCCAGCTTTTAATTGACATCGAGGCAAAGCGGGCGCAGGGCAAGGGCGGCGGCTATGTCCGCTGGCGCAGTCCTTTAATCTGCAACAGATGGCAGAAGCCGTCTGCTTCATTAAGGAACATGACATCGGCACCTATGATGAGCTGGTGGGAAAGACGGATGCTGCCACCGCCCGTTTTAACGAGCTTTCCGATTCCATCAAGTCGGCAGAACAGCGACTGGCGGAAATCGCCGCTCTGAAAAAACACATCATCAACTACTCCCGGACGAGGGAGACTTATGCGGCCTACAGGAAATCCGGGTACAGCAAAAAGTTTCTGGAGGAACATCGGGAGGAGATCACGCTCCACAAAGCAGCAAAGGCGGCGTTCAATCAGATTGACGGTGCAGACACACGGAGAAAATCAAAAATCCCCACCATCAGGCAGCTCAACCAAGAGTATGCTCAGGTGTTGAGTGGGAAAAAAGCGGCCTATGCGGAGTATCGTGAGGCCAGGAAACAGATGCAGGATTATCTCATCGCCCGGAAAAATATCGAGGCGATTTTGGGCGTGGAGCAGGAGGCACAGAGGCAGCAACAGGAAAGGCAGAAAAAGTCCGAAAGGTAACGATACCCTCGGTACGGCAACACATTTTTCGTGCTTGCCGTACTGAGGTTTTTTTGCTATCCGTCTATGCATAACTGCTCAAGAAAAATCGTTCGACGCTTTTCGAGACGGTTCGAGGAAATTCGACATCATTCGAGAGGCTTTGAGGGTATTCGACAAAATACGACTGAATGCGGTGCACAAGGGGATAATAGAAAATTTGAAAATTTGCTTGGGTGTCCGGGGCTTGAGGTTGGCACTTGTCTGCCTCAATTTTCAAAATTGGTGTACACCGATTGATTTTTGACAATCCATCAACTATAATCATCATATAGATTTGCCTGGCAGTGTTACCATAAGGATTGTCAGCAGAAAGAAGGACTTTTCTTATGAAGTATACGATAAAAAAATGCATATTGATGGTGCTTTCTCTGGTCCTTGTCGTGACCTTCGCGGGGTGCGGGACAACGGAAAGCTCAGAGGAAGGCGATGTATCCTCCACCGAGACTGAATCGTCAGAAACTCCGGTTGAAGAATCCTCTGATGAGAGCAGTACAGAGGAACTGTCGCTTCAAAACTGTTATCTGGTCACAAATGTATATGGAGATGGACAGAAGCCGTGGTATATTGTCCTTGCATATGATGCAGAGGTTGACCCAACCAGTGTTTCGACAGAGGATTATGAAGTTGATGGCTATGAGATTGAGGCTGCTTACACCAATTCAGAAGCGACGATTCCCAACGAAAGCACCACTGGAAGTTATGTGCTGATCGAGTTGTCTACGGATTACACGACAACAAACTATGGCGGCAGCGGCTCCGTTGATTCCATCCCCTATGGCAGCGGGACAATGGGGAATCGAGATGTCTCAGACAGCGGCACCGTGACAGTTCCAGACAGTTCCGATGAAACTGGAGATACTGACTTTAGAGAAAAGGAAGACCGCTCCGGTGTGGGTGGCTCCGATACGTCTGAAATGACAGGCGACAGGATGCAGGAAAACGGAACCAGCAGTGGCAGAGGTTCTATGTCCATTCAGACATCTCTCAGCAATCAGCTGTCCGTCACCGTTCAGCAGACAGGAAGTATCTCGTCCACGGAGGGGACGGCGTTGGACCCTTGGGCGGAAAGCTGCTCGACCGACTATACCGAAAACGTCAATCTTTTGGTAGAGAATTTTACGCCGGATACCTTTACCCTCTCAGACGGAACCACCCTGATGTACAGCCTCTATCTGCCGGAGGATTATGACGAGGATACGGCATATCCGCTTGTCCTGTTTATGCCGGATGCCACCGGTGAAGGCAGCGATGAATATCTCGCTTTGACAGAGAGTTTGGGCGGCGTGATTTGGACAACAGAAGAATGGCAGAGTGAGCATGAAACCATTGTGCTGGTTCCTCAGTACGAAAATTCCAACACCGAAGACCCGGCCAATACAATGGAGTTGGTGTCAGAAATCGTCAGTCAGTACAGTGTGGACACGTCCAGAGAATACCTTGTGGGGCAGTCCTCCGGAACGATACGCTCCATCAAGCTGCTAATCGACTACCCGGATGAGTTCGCCGGCGCTCTGCTGGTTGCAGGGCAGACAGATTCCGCCTATACAGATTCTATCGCAGACCTTGCCTCGCAGAACATCTGGATGATTTGCTCTGAAGGGGACGCAAGAGCTTATCCGGGAATGACCGAAATTACGGAAGCGGTGGAAGCAGCCGGAACGGAAGTCACCATTGCACAGTGGTCTGCCGCACTTGCAGATGAAGAACAGGAACAGCTTGCGGCAGAGCAGGCTTCCGCCGGAACGACCATCAACTGGA
>JAJQFX010000024.1 GCA_021200895.1 Clostridiales bacterium
GAAGACAGAGCGCCCCGCCCAGAAGAAGCAGCACAGAGAGCGCAAAAAGCCCGCCAACCGGGACGCGGCCCCCGCTACGGCCCCTGTGAAGGAAGCCCCCGCCTTTGTCCCCGCCGCGGAGCCGGTGTTTACGGACGCCGCTGAGGACGATGAGGTCGCCCAGCGCATCACCCAGTTCCTCACCGGCCTGATGGCCCAGCTGGAGGTGGAGGCCACCCCCGCCATCCAGGTGTCCGACACCGGCGTGTACAGCGTGGAGCTGGTGGGAGAGGGCCTGGGCGCGCTGATTGGCCGCCGGGGGGAGACCCTGGACGCCATCCAGCAGCTGACCAACTACTCCATCAACCGGGGCCAGACCAAGCGGGTGCGCATCCATCTGGACGCGGAGAACTACCGGGCCAAGCGGGAGGAGAGCCTCCAGCGGCTGGCGCAAAAGACGGCCAACAAGGCCATCAAGTACCGCCGGAACATGATGCTGGAGCCCATGAACGCCTACGAGCGCCACGTCATCCACGCCGCCCTTCAGGACTACGACCCCTGCATCAGCACCTACTCCACCGGCACCGAGCCCAACCGTCGGCTGGTGGTGGCCTACAACCGGAACGGACGGTGAGCGAGCAGCGGTTAGCTGTCAGCCATTCGCTTATAACAAAACAAATCCCCCTTCGGCGGATACGCCGAGGGGGGATTTGTGGTTGTAGGCGGGCGGGCATATTGCGTGGGCCAGGGCCACGGTTCCTCCTTTGGCAAGGATGGATGAAGGAAAACACCTATTTCCTTTATCCATCCTTATCTAAGGAACGGATGGCCCGCCGGGAGGGCAAGAACATAGTTCCTTTATCCATCCTTATCTAAGGAACGCAGCCCTTTCAAATTGACGATATTGCCTTGCAGCCAGCTAAAAAATCCCCGTGGTACCTTGACAACCTCCCCTACCTGTCGTATAATTCCTAGGTACCGAGAAGATAGAACTCGAAACGGAAGCGAGGGAACTTTATGGAACAGGAACCACACGCCGCTCCCCTTACCCGCCGGGAGCAGCTCTACGACCTGATGGAGTACGCCACCCGGTTCATCCATCACTACCTGGGCCGGGGGAAGGGCCAGGGCCGCATCCTTTACCTGCTGAACCGGGATGGGGCTATGACCCAGCAGGAGCTACAGAGTATGCTGCACATCCAGTCCAGCTCCACCAGCGAGATTCTGACCAAGCTGGAGACCGCCGGATTCATCACCCGCCAGCGGGACGAGGCGGACAAACGCCGTTGCATCGTCGCCATCACCCAGGCCGGCATCGACGACCTGACGGAGCATGAGGAGGCCCGGCAGGAGCGGCGGGCCAGGCTCTACGACTGCCTGACGCCGGAGGAGGAGGACGAGCTGGTGCGCATCCTGACCAGGCTCCGGGCCAGCTGGGACGCCCTGCCGCCCCGGCATCCCCGCTGCCAGAGAAAGAACGAGGAGGAATCCACCCAATGAATCTGATTTTCCGCTATATGAAGAAACAGGGGAGGAGAATCGGCGTCAGCATGACGCTGAAAACCCTGGGCACCCTGGGGGAACTGATGATCCCCTACATTCTGGAGCATATCATCGACGTGGTGGTGCCCCAGGGGCGGGAATCCCTGGTGCTGCTGTGGGGCTGCTGCATGGTGGCGGCGGCGGTGCTGGTGCGGACGCTGAACGTGACGGCCAACCGCACCGCCGTCTTTGTGGGGAAGGAGTGTATCCGCTCCCTCCGCTACGACCTGTTTCAAAAGACCATCAACCTGTCCGGGGCCCAGTTTGACCGGTTCGGCCTGCCCTCCCTGACCTCCCGGATGACCTCCGACTCCTACAACGTCCAGGACTTCATGGTGTCCGTTCAGGCCATGGGCATCCGCTCCCCCATGATGCTGCTGGGGGGCATCGTGGTGACGATGGTGATGGACCCGGCCCTGTCCGGCATCCTGTGCATTATGGTGCCCATCCTGGGGGTGACGGTGTTCTGCATCACCCGCTATGGCATCCCTCTTTATACGAAGGTTCAGACCAGCGTAGACCGGGTGGTGCAGGTGCTGCGGGAGAACATCACCGGCATCCGGGTGGTGAAGGCCCTTTCCAAGGAGGACTATGAGCGAGCGCGCTTCCGCCAGGCCAACGAACAGCTCACCGATAACGACGTGCGGGCCAGCATCACCATGGCCACCCCCGGCCCAATCATGCAGCTGGCGCTGAACACGGGGCTGACCCTGGTGGTCATCGTGGGGGGCCTACCGGGTGAACAGCGGGGCCATCCAGCCCGGCGTGATTTTGGCCTTCCTGACCTATTTCAACATGATTTTACAGGGGGTCATGGGCTTAAACCGCATCTTTATGACCGCCTCCAAGGCCATCGCTTCCGCCGACCGTATCGACCTGATTTTGCAGACCGGGGACGACCAGCCGGTGCTGGAGGAGGCGGGCCGGACGATGGATACCGAAGCCCACATCGTCTTTGACCACGTCAGCTTTGGCTACCACAAGACCGGGGAGCAGTGCCTCTCCGACATCAGCTTCACCCTCCGCCCCGGGGAGAGCCTGGGCATCATCGGGGCCACCGGCAGCGGCAAGACCACCATCGTCAACCTGCTGATGCGGTTCTACGACTGCGACCAGGGGGCCGTCTACATCCGGGGCAAGGACGTGCGCACCTATGACAGGGACGCCCTCCGGGAGATGTTCGGTGTGGTGTTCCAGAATGACACCATCTTTAACGATACCCTCCGGGAGAACATCTCCTTTGGCCGGAACCTGGCGGACGAGGCGGTGCGCCAGGCGGCCCAGACCGCCAACATCGCGGACTTCATCGAGGGGCTGGAGCAGGGCTACCAGTACCGGGCGGACATCAAGGGGGCCAACCTCAGCGGCGGCCAGAAGCAGCGGATGCTGGTGGCCCGGGCGGTGGCCGACCATCCTGAAATCCTGGTGCTGGACGACTCCTCCAGCGCCCTGGACTACAAGACGGACGCCGCCCTCCGCAAGGCCATTCAGACCGGCTACAGCGGCTCCACCCTGATTATGATTGCCCAGCGGGTCAGCTCCATTATGAACCTGGACCATATTCTGGTGCTGGAGGAAGGGAAAATGATTGGCTACGGCACCCATCAGGAGCTGCTGGAGCGCTGCCCCGTCTATCTGGACATCTACCAGTCCCAGATGGGCGACATCGCGTAAGGAGGGACTCATATGGCATCAAATACACAGACATCCCAGGCGGGGGACGCCATTCAGGGCCGCCGCCTGAAGAACAAGCGGGGCACCCTGCTCCGGCTGCTGGGCTATGCCGGGAACTATAAATTTTTGATGATTCTGGCCCTGACGCTGTGCCTGGTCAGCAACCTGCTGGCCCTGGCCGGGCCGATTCTGGCAGGCAAGGCCATCGCGGAGGCGGAGGCCGGTGTGGGCCAGGTGAACTTTGACAACGTGTTCCACTACGCCCGGCTGATGCTGGTGTGCTACGTCTCCTCCTCCCTGCTGACCCTGGCCATCAACTACATTATGATGCACGTTGGCCGCTGGATCGGCCGGCAGATGCGCAGCGACATCTTCGATAAGCTGATGCGCCTCCCCGTCCGGTACTTCGACCAGAACGCCGCAGGAGACATCATCAGCCACGTCTCCTACGACGTGGACGTGGCCTGCCTCAGCATTTCCACCGACATTGTGCAAATCATGACCAGCGTCGTCACCATCGTCGGCTCCCTGGTGATGATGATTTACATCAGCCCCGTCCTGACCCTGACCATGGGCATCACCATCCCCCTGGCGGTGGTCTACACCCAGCGGATGGGGAAAATCACCCGGCCCCTGTTCTCCAAGCGCTCCGCCGCCTACGGCAAGATGAACGGCTACGCGGAGGAGATTTTCTCCGGCCAAAAGACGGTACTGGCCTACGCCCAGGAGGACACCTTCCTCCACAAGTTCAATGCCATCAACGAGGAGGCCGCCGACGCCTTCTACCACGCCAGCTACTACGGCATGACCATCGGCCCCACCGTGGGCTCCATCAACAACCTGGGGCTGGCCCTCATCGGCATCTTCGGCGGGCTGCTGTATCTGAGGGGGATGGTGTCGCTGGAGCATATCTCCTCCTTCGTGCTGTACTCCCGGAAGTTCTCCAACCCCATCAACGAAATCGCCAACATCATCAACGAGATTTACTCTGCCCTCTCCGCCGCCGACCGGGTGTTCCACCTGTTGGACGAGCCGGAGGAGCCGGAGGACAGGCTGAACGCCGCCGACCTGGAGAATGTGCGGGGTGACGTGGCGCTGCGGGACGTGTCCTTCGGCTACACCCCGGACAAGACTATCATTCACCACTTCAATCTCCAGGCGGACGCGGGCAAGCTGATTGCCATCGTCGGCCCCACCGGGGCGGGCAAGACCACCATCATCAACCTGCTGATGCGGTTCTA
>JAJQFX010000271.1 GCA_021200895.1 Clostridiales bacterium
CTGAGCCGCCCTCTTTTGTTACTTTTCTCGGCGGAGCGAGAAAAGTAAGCCCCGCTTCCCTGGCAAGGGTAGGGAGCGTAGCGGAAATGCCGCTTGACGGCGAAGGCCGGACAAATTCTCTATAGCGAACGTTATCTAAGGAGGTTCCGCCTCTTACGTTGATAGCATGAATCAAAAATAATAAACGGGCAAGGACGCCGCAGTTCCTGTTTTGCGGAGCCTTTGCGCCGACCAAAACAAGGAGCTGTGGCATATGCTGCAAGACATTCTCTCCATCCGCCTGCCGGTGGATGAGACGTATCGTATTCGTAAAAATTCCATTACCCATGGCGCGGGGAAGCGGCTGTGCGTGGTGACGGGCATCCACGGGGATGAGCTGGAGGGGCAATACGCCTGTTTCCTGCTGGGCAAGCTGCTCCGGGAGGGGCTGGAACACCTCCACGGCACGGTGGACATCTACCCCGCCATGAACCCCCTGGGCATCGACTCCATCACCCGGGGCATCCCCGGCTTTGACCTGGACATGAACCGCACCTTCCCCGGCAGCGATGCCGGGGACATGACCGAGTTCGTGGCCACCAAAATCCTGGAGGACATGACGGGGGCTGACCTGGTGCTGGACATCCACGCCAGCAACATCTACCTGGCGGAGCTGCCCCAGATCCGCATCAACGAACTCCACGCTGACCGGCTGGTGCCCCTGGCAAAGCAGGCCAACGTGGACTTCATCTGGGTGCATGGGGCCAGCACCGTGCTGGAATCCACCTTCGCCCACTCCCTGAACAGCCGGGATATTCCCTGCCTGGTGGTGGAGATGGGGGTGGGTATGCGCCTGACGGAGGAATACGGCCGCCAGCTCTGCGACGGCATGGTGAACCTGATGCACACCCTGGGGATGTGGGACGGAGCCGTGCCGGAGGTGCGGGAGCCGCTGGTGTCCTCCGACCCCAATGAGGTGGCCTTCCTGAACGCCCCCACCTCCGGGATGTTCCTGAAAACGAAAACCCACGGCACTTGGGTGAAGAAGGGGGAGACGGTGGGCTACATCTTCGACCCCTTCCGGGGCGAGGTGAAGGAGTACGTCAACGCCACCAAGAGCGGCCTGCTCTTCACCATCCGGGAGTACCCGCTGGCGGACGAGGGCTCGCTGATGGGGCGCATTCTGGTGCGGGAGGCAAAACGATGAGAGAGCGCGTGATTTACAGCATTCCCTCCCTGTATCGGGATGACTTCCGGGTGAAAGCCTACCTCTTTGGCCAGGGGGAGAAGGCCCTCTGCATCGTGGGCAGTATGCGGGGCAACGAGTATCAGCAGCTTTACATCGCCTCCCAGATGGTGCAGCGCCTGAAGGCTCTGGAGGAACAGGGCCAGCTGGCGGACGGGGTGGAAATCATGGTCGTCCCCTCTGTGAACCCCAGTTCCATGAACGTGGGCAAGCGGTTCTGGGCCACGGACAACACTGACATCAACCGGATGTTCCCCGGCTACGACCTGGGGGAGACCACCCAGCGCATCGCGGCGGGGGTGTTCCAGGTGGTGAGCCAGTACCGCAGCGGCATCCAGCTGGCCTCCTACTATATGCCGGGCACCTTCTCCCCCCATGTGCGGATGATGCGCACCGGCTTCGGGAATGTGGACAAGGCCAGGGACTTCGGCCTGCCCTACATCGTCCTGCGCACCCCCCGGCCCTATGACACCACCACTCTGAATTACAACTGGCAGATTTGGGAGACGGACGCCTACAGCTTGTACTCCACCACCACCGACCGTATCGATGCTGCCAGCGCCAGCCGTCTGGCAGACAGCATGGAGCGCTTCATGGTCAGAAACGGCATCCTCCGGGGTCTGGCAGAGGACTGCGCTCCCGCCCGGCTCATCGAGCGGTGGACGCTGTTTCCCATCCGGCCGGAGGTGTCCGGCCTGTACCGGAGCCTGGTGGCAACCGGCAGCCATGTGGAGGCGGGGCAGCCCTGCGCCCAAATCTATGACCCCTGCAACGGGACGCTGCTGGAGACGCTGTACGCCCCCAGGGCGGGCGTCATCTTCTTCCAGCACGACGCGCCGCTGGTGTACGCCTACACGGCTGCGCTGAAGCTGCTGCCGGACGAGTCGGGGAGCCTCTCCGCGGCGGACGTGGACTGAACGCCCAGACGAAATAGCACACGCCGTTCCCCTGCACTGCGGGGGGGACGGCGTGTTTTTGTGTGGGGGAATCTCCTTAGACAGGGATGGATAAACGAAGCAGGTGGCTGCCTGACTTCGGGGGCCCCTCTCCGCCTGCGCCACATCCGCTTGCATTTTGCCGCCGCCATGCTATAATGGAAGAAACTGACAACCCCGAGGTTCAGAAAGGCAGCCGCCCGCGCTTCGGCCTTCCCTTTGCCGGACGCAGGCAGCCGGAACGGTGCTTTTATGAGACAGTTCACCCATATCGTCCAAAGCCCCAACGGCCTCCACGCCCGCCCGGCCGGGCTGCTGGCGAAGCAGGCGAAAACCTATGCCGACACCGTTATCACCCTGACCAGGGGGGAGAAAACGGTGCGGGCCAGCCAGCTGCTCCGGGTCCTCAATCTGGGCATCCAACAGGGGGACGTCGTCACCGTCACAATAGAGGGGGCGGAGGAGGAAACCGCATGGAACGATATGCGGGCGTTCTTCGCCCTCAATCTCTGAGAAAAGGAGCACCACCATGCAGCTACACAATCCCATCCTGCCGGGGTTCCACCCCGACCCCTGCATCTGCCGCCGGGGGGAGGACTACTACATCGCCTGTTCCTCCTTTGAGTGGTTCCCCGCCGTCCCCATCTACCACTCCCGGGACATGAAGCACTGGGGGCTGTACAGCCACGCCATCACCGACCCCGCAGTGGCGGACTTGTCCCGCCTGCCCTCTGCCAAGGGCATCTGGGCTCCCTGCCTGACCTATTGCCAGGAGGAGGGGCTGTTCTACCTGGTGTACGGGGTGATGCACTCCATGAACGCCCGGTATTTTGACATTGACAACTTCGTCATCACCGCCCCCGACCCCAAGGGCCCCTGGTCGGAGCCGGTGTACCTCCACTCCGCCGGGTTTGACGCCTCCATGCTCCACGATAAGGACGGGCGGAAGTGGGTGGTCTCCCTGGAGTGGGAGACCCGGACGGGTTACCAGAAGCCAGGCGGCATCTGCCTGGTGGAGTACGACCCCCAAAAGCGGGCCATCATGGGCTATCCCAAGCGCATCTGGATGGGCGGTACCCACCGGGGCTGCCTGGAGGCCCCTCACCTGACCCGCCGGGGGGAGTATTACTACCTGATGTGCGCCGAGGGCGGCACCGGGTACAATCACTGCGTCACCATGGCCCGGTCGAAATCCGTCTGGGGGCCTTACGAGGGCGACCCGGAGAATCCCATCCTCACCGCCGCCCCCGGCGACCCGGATGAATTGGCGAACACCGACCATCTGAAGCCCAACTACTACAACCCCGCCTCCTATCTCCAGAAGTGCGGCCACGGCAGCTATGTGGAGACCAGCCTGGGGGAGACCTACCTGGTTCACCTCTGCGCCCGGCCCTTCCTGCCGGAGCTGCGCTGCACCCTGGGCCGGGAGACCGCCATGCAGAAAATGGTCTGGACGGAGGACGGCTGGCTCCGGCTGGAGGGCGGCGGCAATCTGGCGAGGGAGTATTGCCCCGGCAGCCTGCTCCCAGACGTGCCACAGCCGAAGTTGCCCGGCCTGGACGATTTCGACAGCCCCCAGCTGGGCATCCAGTACTACGCGCCCCGTATCGACCCCCGGAGTTTCACCGATTTGGAGAGCCGCCCCGGCTGGCTGCGGATGCGGGGGCAGGAGTCTCCGTGCAGCCTGAACCGGGTCAGCCTGCTGGCTCGGAAGCTGACGAGCCTCCACGCCACCGTCACCACCCGAATGGACTTCACGCCGGAGGTCTACCAGCACAGCGCCGGGCTGATGCTGTACTATGACAATATGAACTTCCTCTGCCTGCGGAAGTACTACTCCCAGACCCTGGGGGGCAGCGCCCTCTCTATGGTGGCGGTGGAGAACGGCCAAAAGACCGACTGCCCCGGCAGCCGCACCCCGGTGCCGGAGGGGCCGGTATACCTCCGGCTGGTGGTGGACGGCCGGGAGAGCTGCTTCCTGTGGAGCATGGACGGGGCTGACTTCCAGCCCATCGGCCCGGCGTTCGACACCAGCAAGCTGTCTGACGAATACAGCCAGTACGGCGAGTTCACCGGCACCTTTGTGGGCATCGCCGCCGCCGACCGGCTGCTTCACCGGAAAACCGCCGACTTTGACTTCTTTGACTATCAGGAGGCGGAGGACTGAAGAAGGGGCAGGCGATGGAATCAAAAAAACGCCCCAAAATTAGGGGTTTACCCCCCCCGCCGTACGGACCGGGTGCTCCGCGGTGAGGTGAATAGGGGGTGAGGCG
>JAJQFX010000107.1 GCA_021200895.1 Clostridiales bacterium
CCCCTATCCCACTGGCGGCTTCGCCTTGTCTTATTCTATAGGTGGTCTATCCCGACAGAGACGATGTGACTTCTCACTGGTGAGACTGCCGCCTATGGCGGCTGGGGACGATTGCCGTTCCGCCCTCGCCGTCAAGCGGCATTTCCGCTTCGCTCCCTAGCCGAAGGCGGGCGGAACGTGCAATTTGGTTATCCTTTGGTCGCTGAACTCTGACTGTGCGGCTGCGCGATTCGCCTTATCCTAGGATAGATTGCATCTTTAAATTGATGACATTGCCCTGAAAGGGGAGCCAATGACGTAGAGATTATGACAACTTCTTGCCGCCCCTGAAAGGGGAGGGGAACCGGTGGTAGCCGGTGGAGGGGTTTCCATGCAAAACGGATTTCAAAATTGATTTCCATGGCGGCAGGTTTGTTCAGAGGTTCCCAACGCTTGCATTTTATTGCCGGCCAGATACCTGCCCGTTACACGCTGCCCGCCGTCAGCTGCTCCAGCCACAGGGCGATGCCGTCCTCATCATTGCCGCCAATGACCACATCCGCCGCCGCCTTGACCTCCGGTATGGCGTTCCCCATGGCGACGCCCAGGCCGCTCTCCTCCAGCATTTCGATGTCGGCATAATCATCGCCAAAGGAAATGAGTTCCTCCGGCCGGATGCCGCAGGCCCTGCAAGCCTCCTCCAGGGCCTTTCGCTTGGTGATGCCGCGCCTGGTAAATTTATACCAGAAGCCGTCGGAAAACCGGACGCAGTCGCACTCCGGCAGCGCCGCCTCGAGCCGCCCTGCCTGGGCTTCATCCGGTATTTCCACGCACACCTTCAGCGCAGGCTCGCTGAACTGCGCAAGATCCGTGTAAACGATGTCGCCCCAGCTTTTGTCCATCTCCTCCGGAGGTGTCCTGAAATTCCTGTAATGCGTATCCAGCGTGTCAACGGTGATGGCGCACCCGCTGCCGCACACGGCCCGCGCCCTGGCAATGATGGTTTCCGTCTCCGCAGGCGTCAGTTCCGCCTGATAGACCGACGCTCCGCGCCACTGTATCAACGCGCCGCCGCTGGAAATCAGCACATCGGGTTTGACGGTATCGAGAAAGGCGCAGGTGCTTTGCCAGCCCCTCGACGTGGAGATACCGATGAAATACCCGGCTTTTCTGCACAGCTCCAAGGCCGCTTTCGTCCGGTCAGAAATCGTTTTATCGCTTCTCAGCAGTGTTCCGTCCAAATCGAATAACAGCATCCGGTACATACCGCCCAGGCCTCCTTATTGGTTTCCCGCCAGGCTTTCCCTGTGGAACCGATGTTTCCCCTTGTCCATGTAACGATGGCTGCATTATGTACAGCGCTGCGCCAGACATACCATCATTTTCTCAGATTGTTTTCCTTATCAAAAAACGCTTTCTCCAGCATATCATACTCCGGGCCCGAGCAAACCTCTTTGCACCGTTTCTGATAGGCCGCGGAGCGCACCAGCATCCTGTGAATCTTCTCACAGGGAAATTCCGCGCATTGATTGCATTTTTCCACCTTATGCGCTTCTGTACAGTCCACCAGCTGATAGGTACACTGTTTCCGGGAAGCACAGCCTTCGCATTTCATTTCCTCATTTGATACAATGCGATTCCTCCAGCCCGCCCGGTACCAAAGCTCTGCCACCTTGTGCAGCTGCTCCTCGCTGTGTGCATTGTAGCGCGGGCAGGCTATGCAGTTGTCTCCGCATAAGGTTATTCTTTCTTCCATTTGTTGTATGCCCTTCCATATCTGATGAAACGTATCGATTCACCCGGTTTCAGAGAACGCTTTATTTCAATAAGCCAAATCATCTCTTTCATACTCTCCCAAAGGCTTATTTCTTTGCTTTTTCCTCTAATTCCAGAATATATCTGTCAAAGTCCGACATAAATAGTCTGTCCTGAACGATTCTGTATTTTTCAAATTCTGTCTCCGCTTTCGCCTTGGCAATCTCCGCTGTGATTTTCCCTGCATCCTGTAGAAGCTCTCTGTCGTCTGCCATTAAGAGCAAATCCAGACGGTTCGACCAATCCTCCATCGTCATCGGTATATGACGTTCCGCCCGGTCCTCTGCCAGGTCCAGATATGCAGATACAATACGCTCCAACGAGCGCATCTCCTGCTCCGTGAGATAATTCTTTGCTATACTAACATCGCTCTTGACGATTTTACCTTCGGGCGCCGCAGCCCATGTGGTGAGGCCCATATGTTCCTTTTCTGAATCTGCACGCTCATAAATAAGCTCGGCCGCCGTATGTCCATGCACTGCGTAGTGCATCTTATTCTGCACTTTTGCAAAAAACTGCCTTGTTTTTTTTGCTGTGCGGTCATAATCAAGCGCTGTGGCATAAATATCCGTAATTTTCTGATAAAATCTGCGCCCAGACAGGCGGATTTCCCGTATTTGCTCAAGCAATCGGTCAAAGTACTCCGTTGTAAGCACGGAACCGCCGTTTTTCAGCCGCTCATCATCCAGTACCCAACCCTTTATGGTATAATCCTTTGCAATCTGATTCACCCATTTGCGAAACTGCACCGCACGCTCAGAATTGACTTTAAAGCCAACGGCAATAATCATTTCCAGCGAGTAATGGTTTGTATTATAGCTCTTTCCATCTGGGGCAGTTATTCGAAATTTTCGAATAACTGCATCCTTCTGCAACTCACTGTCCTCAAAGATTTTCTTTATGTGATAATTTATGGTATTTATACCAACGCTATACAACACAGCCATCATTTTCTGCGTCAGCCATATGTTCTCGTCCTCGTAGCGCATCTCAATGCTGTCCTGCTGATCGCCAACAGAAGCAACATATGTCAGGTATTCTGCTGCACTTGAGCGAATAGTGATTTCATCCTTTTTCCTTTTCAAACGGGATTCCTCCTCCTAAACTGATTCATACCGTATCCTACAGTCGTTTTACATAGTTTTTCTCAATATCATACCCCAGCGCTTCCACCGTATGGGCAGAGGGCTTTCTTTCTCACGGTATCGCCCGCCTTACGCCACCCGATTCCCGTCGGGGCCAGCCCCATCTCTCTGTTTTTGACCTTTTGTGACATTTGCCATCGAACAGACCATCCAGTTTGAAAGACACCAGTCCGCCCCAAGGCGATTCTGAAAAAATGGTTATTCTGCGGTTTCCACATTTTTGCACATTCTCCACAGGTTTTTCCACAAAAAGCTGCCGTCCGGCGTTGGAAAACTCTGTGGGTAACTTTTCTTCGGAACTTGAATCAAAATCGCGCCTTCGGCAAAATGCCGAATCCTGTCGGCTATCTCAACTCTTTCGGGGAGACGCCATACCGCTTCCGGAAGGCCCGGAGGAAGGTGGAGTAGTCCTGAAAGCCGCTGCCTGCGGCGGCGTCCCGGACGGAGGCCCCTTCCCGCAGCAGCTCCGCCGCCCGGATGAGCCGCTTCTGCACCACATACTGATGAATGGTGCAGCCGGTGGCCTCCTTGAACCGGCTCATCAACCCGGAGCGGGAGACGTGGAACCGCTCCGCCAGGGCGTCCACGGACAAGTCCTCCGTCAGGTGGGCCCGGAGGTAGGCCAGCACCGCATCCACCTTGGGGTCGTTGCGGCCCTGTGCGGTATCCTGCGCTTTTTGGCCTGCATAGGCCCTGTTCAGGGCGATGAGCAGCTGAATACAATAAATGCGGGCCAGCAGGGGGGAGGCGAAGGCGGCGCTGCCCTCCGCCGCCTCCAGCTCCTCCGCCAGCCGCAGCGCCTCCGCCTTGCCCTCCTGGCCGGAGCGCAGCAGGTGGCTGCCGGTGGCCGCCGCCTCGTCAAAGCAGGGGGAGAGGCCGTACTCCGTCAGCATGGCCGGAGAGAGCCACAGCAGCCGCCGCTCATAGGGCTGCCCGCCGCCGATGATAGGCTGATGGATTTGGTGGTGGGGGATCAGCAGCACATCCCCGGCCCGGAGGTCGTACACCCGCCCCTCCACCAGGTAGGTCACTTCCCCGGCGCAGAAGAACAGCACCTTGTCGAACTCGTGGTAGTGGTAGCCGATCTCCTCGGCCCGGCTGTCCCGCAGGTGGAACAGGCGATAGTCCTCCCGCAGGTAGCCCCGTACATCTGCCAGCATGGCGGCCTCCTTTCTGATTGGCGTCGTTCATTTAAGGGCATTTCGCTCCTTAGATGGCGTTCTTTATAGAGGATTTACCCGGCTTTTCCCTGTTCCAGTAGGGGCGAACAGCGTTCGCCCGGCTGACGTTTCCTTTTAGCTGTTAGTGGCTAGTAGTTAGTCACCCCTCAGTCAGCTTCCCTTTCAGGGCAATGTCATCAATTTAAGGGGATTGTATTCCTTAGACAAGGATACTATAAGGAAATAAAGCGTTTGCCCTCCCGGCGGACCCCATTTCTTGCTCCGCCAAGAAATGGGGGAAAGAAGGCGGCTTAGGAAGGGGC
>JAJQFX010000089.1 GCA_021200895.1 Clostridiales bacterium
CGGTACCGTGGAGGACATTGAGGTGGATGTGGACGACGAAGTGGACGCCGGGGACACCCTGCTGACCCTGACGGACACCTCCTACTCCGCCAACTATGATGCCCTCCTGAAGGAGCGGGCCGAGGTGGAGGAGACCCTGCAGGAGCTGATTGCCATCTATAAGCAGGGGGCGGTGTACGCCACGCTCTCCGGCGTGGTGGAGAGCATCTCCTATTCTACGGACAGCACCACCGCCACCACCGCCGCCAGCGCCTTTAGTGCGACAACCACGTCCGCCGCTGCCTCCACGGACGGGGATGAGACGATGCTCCTCTCCATCTCCCCGGACGAGACCATGACCGTCTCCCTCAGCGTGGACGAGACGGATATCCTCTCCCTGGAGGAAGGCCAGGAGGCGGAGATCACGATTGACTCCATCGGCACCGACACCTACACCGGCACTGTGACGGAGATAGACACCACCGCCACCAGCTCCGGCGGCGTCACCCAGTACACCGTCACAGTCACGTTGGACAAGACGGACGATATGCTCTCCGGCATGAGCGCCTCCGTCACCATCACCATCGAGGGGGTGGACAATGCCCTGCTGCTGCCGGAGGACGCGGTGACTCAGACCAGCGCCACTGCCTACGTCTACACCAGCTACGATGAGACCACCGGCGAGCTGGGCGACATGGTGGAGGTCACGGTGGGCCTCTCCAACGGCAGTTATATCGAAATCACCGACGGCCTCAGCGAGGGCGACACCGTCTATTACAGTGCCTCCAGCAGTGACGACAGCGGCTTTAGCGCCATGTTCGGCAACATGGGCGGTGACAGCATGGGCGGCGATATGGATATGAGCGGCAGAGGCGGTGGAGATGCCAGCGGATTCAGCGGCGGCGATACCGGCGGCATGGGCGGCGGCAATGCCGGCGGCGGAATGCCAGGCTGAGGAGGCGCTGCGCTATGATTGATTTAAAAAACGTCTCCCGGGTGTACCGGGTGGGAGGCGAGAAGGTCTACGCCCTGGATAAGGCCAGCCTCCACATTGACGACGGGGAGTTCGTCAGCATCATTGGCCCCTCCGGCAGCGGCAAGTCCACCCTGATGAACATCATCGGCTGCCTGGACATTGCCGACTCCGGCGAGTACCTGCTGGACGGCACCCCCATCGAGGATTATACGGAGAATGAGCTGGCCCAGATACGCAACCGGAAAATCGGCTTCGTGTTCCAGAGCTTCAACCTCATCTCCAAGCTGACCAGCGAGGAGAATGTGGAGCTGCCCCTGATTTACCAGGGGGTGAAGGCCACGGAGCGCCGGGTGCGGGTGGCGGACGCCCTGGAGCGGGTGGGGCTGACCAAGCGGGCCAAGCACCTGCCCACTGAGCTGTCCGGCGGCCAGCAGCAGCGGGTGGCCGTGGCCCGGGCCATCGTCACCCGGCCCTCCCTGATTTTGGCGGACGAGCCCACCGGCAACCTGGACTCCAAGACCAGTGTGGAAATCATGCAGCTCTTCCATGAGCTGCACCAGCAGGGGAACACCATCGTGCTCATCACCCACAACGATGAGATTGCCCGGCAGGCGTCCCGGGTCGTTCACATTCTGGACGGCCATCTCTCGGAGGTGCAGCTATGATTCAGTCTCTTAAAATGGCGTTAAAGTCCATCTCCGGCAACAAGTTCCGGGCCTTCCTGACCATGCTGGGCATCATCATCGGCGTCATGGCCCTGGTGATTCTGGTCAGCCTGGTGAACGGGGCCACCAGCACCGTCACCGACACCATCTCCAGCCTGGGCAGCGATATGGTCAGCGTCACCATCTCTGACGACAAGGGCTCCCCCGTCACCCTGGACACCCTGGACGAGTGGATGGACGAGGAGGGCATCGGCCTGATTGCGCCTTACGGCACCACCAGCGCCACCGGCAAGTACGGCTCCGCCAGCGACACCGTGACGGTCTACGGCACCACCCCGGCCTATGCCGACATCGAGGGGCTGTCCGTCCTGCTGGGCCGGTTCCTGAAATCCACCGATGTGGACAATCACAATTACGTCTGCGTCATCACGGAGACCACCGCCACCAACCTCATCGGCTACACCGACTGCGTGGGGGAGGAGCTCTCCCTGGACGGCCTGAAATTCACCGTGGTGGGGGTGCTGGAGGACGATGATTCCTCCCTGACCGCCTCCCTGATGGGGGACTCCCTGACGGCCTACATCCCCTACACCACCCTGATGCGGCTGTCCTCCACCGTCTCCTCCAGCATCACCAGCTTCTACGTCAGTGCGGAGGACGGCTCCGATATGGACACCGCCGAGGAGGCCATCACGGCGCTGCTGCTGGAGCGGTTTGACGAGGATGAGGACGCCTTCACCATCACCACCAGCGACGTGCTGGAGGACGCCATGAGCAGCGTCACCTCCATCCTGGCGGTGCTGCTGGGCGGCATCGCGGCCATCTCCCTCATCGTGGGCGGCATCGGCATTATGAATATCATGCTGGTGACAGTGACCGAGCGCACCCGCGAAATCGGCATCCGGAAGGCCATCGGGGCCAGCCGGGGGGTCATTTTGCAGCAGTTCCTGCTGGAATCGGTGGTGCTGTGTATGCTGGGCTGCGCCATCGGCATCTTCCTCTCCTGGGGGATTTTGCAAATCATCTCCGTGGTGGTGTCCAGCCTGAGCATGACCTTCAGCATGGAGATGAACGTGGTGCTGATTGCCGTGGCGTTCTGCTTTGCCATCGGGGTCATCTTCGGCCTGTATCCGGCCAATAAGGCCGCAAAGCTGCCGCCTATCGAGGCGCTGCACTATGGCGGCTGACGGGAGGTGCGTACTATGACAACGAAAAAAGAAGCTGTACAGGAAACTGCCACACCCAAGCCGAAGCGCACATTCGTTTACATTCTTCTGATTGTACTGTTCACCGTAGTGCTGTGTGTGGACGTGGCAAACTTTGTCACCTTCCCCGCTGTCTCTGTCAGCATGGGCAGCATGAACACCCAGTTCACGATGGACATGAGCGGCGAGGACGCCGATACCAGCGGCACGGAAGCCGAGTTCGGCGGCATGACCAGCGGCTTCCCTGGCGGGGATGCCGACACCAGCGGCACGGAGGCCGAGTTTGACGCTGCCGGGGGCTTCTCCGGCGGTCAGCGGGGCGGCATGGGCGACAGGGCCGACCAGAGCGGCGTCACCGCAGAATTGCCCTCTGACGGGGAGATGCCCCAGGGCGCTGGCGGTATGGGGCAATCCGGCAACGCAGCCGCCGGGGAGGACGCTGACACGGCGGACGCCGCCGGCACCACCGGCGAGGAGATGACCCTGCCCGACGGATGGTCGGACAGCGCCGCCGCCCAAAGCGCGGGCGCGCTCTACACCCTCCGCAGCGCCCTGCGGACGGCGTGGCTGCCGATACTCATCGTTTGCCTTGCGGGGGACATTGTGTGCATCGTCCTGCTGCTCCGCGCCCGGCGGTGCAACCAACGGCTGCTGGCAGCGGCGGCGGCTGAGACGGAGGGCGAAGGTGAGGACGAGGAGGATGAACTCGCTCCCCGCCGCAAAAAGAGATGCCTCTGGATGATTCCCGTGGCGCTGCTGCTGGTGGTCGCCCTGGTGCTGGGGCTGCTGCCCACCCTCTCTGCCTCCACCACCAGCTCCGTCACCGTGGATACGGAGATACTCTCCGGCACGGTGGAGACCGGCACCCTGGACACCGTCCTCTCCGGCACCGGCGCCCTGACGGAGGAGGACGCGGTGGAGATGACGCTGCCGGACACCGTCACCGTGGAGACCTACTACGTCTCCAACGGCGACACGGTAGCGGAGGGCGACCTGATCGCCACGGTGGACAGCGTCTCCGTGGCGGCGGCCATCGTAAACCTGCAAGCCGACCTGGACGCCCTGGATGAGGATTTGGCCGAGACGGCGGAGGATGCCCTTAGCGACACCGTCTCCGCCATCGCCGGAGGCCGGGTGAAGGTGATTTACGCGGAAGAGGATGTCAGCGTCATTGACACCATGGACGAATACGGCGCGCTGCTGCTGGTGAGCCTGGACGGGCTGATGGCGGTGGACGTTTCCGCTACGGACAGCCTCTCCGTCGGGGACAGCGTCACCGTCACCCTGTCCGACGGCACCGAGGAGGACGGACGGGTGGCCCAGCTGCTGGACGGCGTGGTCACCGTCACCGTCTCCGATGAGGACACCGACTATGGCGACACCGTCACCGTCACCGACACCGACGGCAACGAGCTGGGCAGCGGCGACCTCTACATCCACAGCGAACTGAAAATCACCGGCTACTACGGCACCGTGGAGGACGTGGAGGTGGACGTGGAGGATGAGGTGGACGCCGGGGACGACCTGCTGACCCTGACCGATGTGGGCAGTTCCGCCGAGT
>JAJQFX010000251.1 GCA_021200895.1 Clostridiales bacterium
TGCGCACCACGTCCCCCACGATGGTCTGGCCCCCAGGGAGGTGCCGGTGGCCACCACCGCCGCCCGCACCCGGTACACCCCGCCGTTGGCGGTCACCACGGCGGAGACGGCTCCGGCCTCGTCCGTCCGCACCTCCACCACCTCCGCCTGGCGGAGGTAGAGGTTTTCCGTGGTCTCCAGGGTGTGCTTCATCACCTCCTGGTACCGGCGGCGGTCTGCCTGGGCCCGGAGGGAGTGGACGGCAGGCCCCTTTCCCCGGTTCAGGAGGCGGTACTGGATGCAGGCTTTGTCTGCGGCCCTGGCCATCTCGCCCCCCAGGGCGTCCAGCTCCCGCACCAGCTGGCCCTTGCCGGTGCCGCCGATGGCCGGGTTGCAGGGCATATTGCCCACCGCGTCCAGGTTCACGGTGAAGCAGAGGGTTTTCAGCCCCAGCCGGGCGGCGGCCAGAGCCGCCTCTATCCCGGCGTGGCCCGCGCCGATCACCGCAATATCATAGGTTCCCGCCTGGTATTCCATAGTGGGGTCATCCTCCTGTCTTACTCTCCTCTTTTTTGGCGCGCTGGGAAGCCGCTTCCGCCTGCTCCAGCGCTTTGGCCCGCCGCCGGGCGGCCTGCCGCAGCAGATGCAGAGCGTACAGCTTGTAGGCCAGGGTGTAGGCCGCCGCCCTAGTCACGGTCAGGGCCTGCCCGTCCTGGGGCGGCGTCTGACCGGTGAACACACTGCGGAACACCTCCTCCAGTTCGGCGCAGAAGGTGTCATACCGGGCGGGGAAGTCCTCCGGCTCCTCGGCCACCCGCAGCATGGCGGTGATTTCCCCCAGGCTGTACACCTGCTTTAAGAGGCAAATCAGGTACAGCCCCGCCAGCTGGGCACGGCCGTAGCGCTTCTTCTCCGGTGGGGGGATGGCCTTCACCTTCACATAGTTATTCACCATGGTGGCGGTGATTTCGCCGCAGTGAAGGGGGGCCAGGTAGCGGTTCAGCTCCTCCACCACCTGATCCTTATACAACGGGATGGAGGGCAGCTCCTGAAAGCGGGGGCAATGATACCCCGCCAGCCCCGTCTGCTGAAACTCTGTCATGTGTGATGCCTCATCTTTCCGATTACGCAAAAGGTTCCCTTACCGCATTATTGTAGCATCTTCCAGCTGGAAGTCAAGGGTTCCATGCAAGATGACCGCAGGTGGGAAACGATTTTACCTGGTTTTCAACTCCACTCACGGGGGTTTCCCCTTGGATGCAGCCGTTAGCAGGCAACAGGAGCGCCGCAGAATCCTCTGCGGCGCTCCTGTTGTTATTCGGTCGGTTCTCTTCTTCACTTACCAGCCTGACTATGTTCCTTCTTGTAAATCTCCGAATCCTTCTCCCACAGCTCCTCCGCCACGGGGGCCCAACGCTCTGCGTAAGGGGTGGTGCGGTCGCACAGGGTATCCACGTCCTCCGGGGATTCGTAGTCGGTGGGTTTGGCGTTGGTGTCCTTCACCATCTTCCGCAGCAGCTTCGGGTTCTCCAACATGGGGCAGGGGCGAAGCATATTGTCATTGAAGGGCTGGCCGTTGTGATAGGCCATGAAGATGGGGCTTTGCGGCGCCTCCAGCAGGGTGCAGTCGTGAATGTTGGCGTTGGAGTAGTGGATAAAGACGCAGGGCTCCACGTCTCCGGCGGCGTTGATGTGGAGGTACCGGCGGCCTCCGGCGATGCAGCCGCCCACATACTGGGCGTCGTTCTGGAAGTCCAGGCTGAAGATGGCCTTGGTATTCCGATAGCCCCGGATGCGGTCATGCACCACCGTCCGCTGCTCCGGGTCGGGCAGCAGGGCGGGAACAGCCCCGGCCCCCACGGGCATATAGTGGAAGTACCACACGAACAGCGCGCCCCAGTCGATCATCTGGTCATAGCAGGCTTCGCTGGTGACATCCTCATAGTTGGCGCTGGTGTAGCAGGTGGAGATGCCGAAGGGCAGCTTGTGGGCTTTCAGCAGCTCCATGGCCTTTACCACCCGCTGGAAGGTGCCGCTGCCCCGGCGGCCGTCGGTGGCGGTCTCAAAGCCCTCCACGCTGATGGCGGGGACGAAGTTCTTCACCCGGAGCATATCCTGGCAGAACTCCTCGTCGATGAGGGTGCCGTTGGTGAAGGAGAGGAACTCGCAGTCGGCGTGTTTCTCACACAGGGCGATGATGTCCTTCTTCCGAACCAGGGGCTCGCCGCCGGTGAAGATGTACATATAGGTGCCGATGGCCTTGCCCTGGGTGACGATGGAGTCCAGGTCGTCAAAGGTCAGGTTCAGCCGGTTGCCGTACTCGGCGGCCCAGCAGCCGGTGCAGTGGAGGTTGCAGGCGGAGGTGGGGTCCAGGAGGATGGCCCAGGGGGCGTTGCAGCCGTACTTCTCGGTGGTCTCGTCCTGGAGGGCGCTGCCCTTCAGGCTGGCGTTGAGCATGAAGTTCTGGAAGAAGGTCTTGAACACGTCCCGGTCGATTTCGTCATACACCCGCATGATGAGGCGGTACCAGTTGTTATCATCCTCTTCCGCCAGCACCTTGCGGAAGGTGCGCCGCTGGTTGCCGTACCAGGTGTCGGGGAGGAACCGGTCTACCAGGTTCATCAGCTTGGGGAGGTTCTCCCTGGGGTTGCCATCCAGGTAATTTAACGCCTGTTTGATGGCAAATTCCTGCATATTGTTCTTGACGGCTCTGGTCTTTTCGCTCATAATAAAACAAATCCTTTCCGGTTTGGCATACCATATGGCTTGCGAAGGGTGGTATACTGCCTGTATGTACTGTATTATAAGCGATTCCTCCGAAAAAAAGCACTGGACACGAAGAAACGTGTGTCGGAAAATGGGACAGGGGTGGAAACTGTTACCTTTTTGAACACAATCGCCACAATGTCCCTTGTGCTTTGCGGTCAGACACCGTAAACTGAATATGGATTCAATTAAAATAGGCGCAGAGCCTAATTCAGCAGGAATGAGAGGTGTGCCATCATGGGAAAGGACATTACGCAGGTTATCATTGAAACAACGGTGCGGCGTGCGCTGAAGGATCTGCGGCGGTTCCCAAAGCGGACGATGCGGAATCTGGTTGACCTGGCGCTGAACTTTGCCAAGGGCCGGTTTCAGCAGGAGTTCTTCCAGGTGGCTCAGACGCTGCTGGCCGATGAGGACAGTGCCTATTACCATCTGGTCCGGGACGTCATCGCCAACGTGGACGAGGATACGCTGGTCACCTGCGGCATCAACCTGGGCTACAACAGCTTTACCCGGGGGGGCAAAGACCATCCGGCAGATTGAGGCGGAAAAGCAGTTCAACATCCCCTGGTCCCTGTCCCTGCGCCTGGCGGAGGGCGGCGAGCCGGGCCGGATGGAGCGGTACCGCTGCGTTCTTCAGCAGGGGATGGAGCTGGGCATTTATGCCTATCTGCTCTACCCCCAGGGGAGCCTGTCGGATTGCTTCACCCTGGTGGAAAGCTGCCCGGACTGCGCCTTCCTGGTGTTCTGCAAGGGTGAGGCCCTGACGGAGGACGCCATTCAGCAGGCCCGGCAGTATCAAAACCTGCTGATTTCCGTGGCGCTGACGGAGGAGGCGAAAGCGGTCTGCACCGCTCTGCGGCGGGCAAAGCTGCTTTACGCCGTCCACATGGGCTATGGCCCGGAGGAACTGGAGCAGGTGCTGGACGGCACACTGCTGCGCCGGGCGGGGGAATGCCGCCCCGTCTTTACCTTCTTCCAGATGGAAAGCGGCTGCACAGAGGAGCAGCGGAAGGCGATATACAGCTATGTGTGCGCCAGCCGGAAGGCCCAAACCCAGCCCACTGTGGCGATGGAGCTGCTGTGCGATAATATGTTTATTGACAGCATTATTTCCGACGACGCCTGCGCCGTGGCCTTTGATACGGACGGCACGCTGATCCGTCTGCCGGAGGGGAAGCGGCAGGCCGGGTATAACATCTTCCAGAGCAGCCTGTACCGCATCCTGCTGGAGACGCAGCCCAAACGGGACGGGACGCCCAACTATGAGACCTACAAAAAGAACCTGATGCAGCTGGGGGATGAGGCCGGGTGAACTGTGCCGGTGGGCTTCGTTCCTTAGGTAAGGAAGAATAAAGGAACAGCGTTTTTGCCCTTCCGGCGGGGCTTCGTTCCTTAGATACGGTTCGTGGAAGGAACCACGGCTTGCCCTCCCGGCGGGCCTGAGTACCGCCTACTGACCCTTTATGGTATCCGCCTCGGACAGTGACCCTCGCCAGCATAGCTGGCATCGGTTTCCGGCTAAAAATATGCCGCTGGCATA
Organism: Clostridiales bacterium; assembly: GCA_021200895.1. GTDB lineage: Bacteria > Bacillota > Clostridia > Oscillospirales > Oscillospiraceae > Onthomonas. The sequence continues at coordinate 4,289 of JAJQFX010000251.1, forward strand.
TTTTTAACGCCGTAAATTGTCCCGCCAAGAAATGGGGGAAAGAAGGCGGCTCAGGGAGGGGCTTCGGGGCC
>JAJQFX010000262.1 GCA_021200895.1 Clostridiales bacterium
TCTTAGGTTTTATGCTCCTCCTGCCGGGGGTCACATCATTTGACAACGCAGAGCATTCCTTATCCGAGGAGGAAAACCCAGACTTGACAAGCCGACCACGTCGGGCTATAATAAACATAGAAAGGGCGCTGTCCGGTAACGGTTAGCCCCCGGTTGAGTTACTAGAAGTAACCGCCAGGTTAGTGGCCAGGGCGGTTACTTCTTTTTTGCCTGAAGGAACAGGCCGATTATGCCAATGATAACAAGGCAAAACTGGAACAGTTCTGATGTAGTCATCGGGCAGCCCCCCTTTCCGTAGAGCAGGGGACAAGAAGCTGCCCCCGCGAAGGGGGCTAACCGCCACCGTATTGGACAGCGCCAGCTCTTACAGGCAAGCGCCAAATAAGAGCCATTGATAGATTAACACAAAATTTTTCAAAAAGCAAGCAGTTCCGCCATGCCGGTCGCAAAAAGAGAAGCGCTTCCACTCTGGTAAATTCTCTCAGCGCGAACCGCCTACCGGCTCCCCTCCAGCTTCCGCGCCACGTTCACAAAGTACTCCGGCAGAGGGCATTCCACCTCCACGGCCTCCCCGGTGCGGGGATGGCGGAAGGCCAGCTTCTTCGCGTGGAGGCACTGGCCCGCCAGCCCGGGATAGGGCTTTTTGCTGCCGTAAACGGTGTCCCCCAAAACGGGGTGGCCGATGTAGGCCATGTGGACGCGAATTTGGTGGGTGCGGCCTGTCTCCAGGCGGCACTCCAGGCGGGTATAGCCGGGGTACCGGGCCAGCACCTGCCAGTGGGTGACGGCCCGCTTGTCCCCCGCCACCACCGCCATCCGCTTCCGGTCGGCAGGGTGCCGGGCGATGGGGGCATCCACCGTGCCGGAGTCCTCCCGCAGCGCGCCCACCACGATGGTCTCATAGGTTCGGGCCAGGGAGTGGTCCTGCAGTTGCTCCGCCAGGGCCAGGTGGGCGGCATCATTCTTGGCAGCGATGATAAGGCCGCTGGTGTCCCGGTCAATGCGGTGGACGATGCCGGGGCGGAGCTTCCCGTTGACGCCGGACAGGCTGCCCCCGCAGTGGTACAGCAGGGCGTTCACCAGCGTCCCGTCCGGGTGCCCCGCCGCGGGATGTACCACCATCCCCACCGGCTTGTTCACTACGATGACATCCTCGTCCTCATACACCACGTCCAGGGGGATGTTCTGGGGCTTTGCATCGATGGGCTCCGGGTCGGGTATCTCCACGGTCAGGCTGTCCCCGGGGGACAGGCGGGCGTTTTTCTTTACCGGCTGGCCGGAACGCTTCACCAGACCGGCCTCCATCAGCCGCTGGACGGCGGAGCGGGTATAGTCGCCCGCCAGGGCGGCGGTGAGGAAGGCGTCCGCCCGCAGTTCCGCCCCGTCAGGGACGGTGAAGGTCAGCGCTTCCATGGCAGGCCCTCCTTTCCGGTCAATCCTGTTTGCGCTCCCGGGGCGCGTCCTCCGACTTGTCAAAAAACAGGGCGTAAATCAGCAGCAGCGCCACCCCCACGCAGATAAAGGAGTCCGCCACGTTGAACACGGCGAAGTTGACAAACAGCACCTCTATCATGTCGGTGACGAAGCCAAACACCGCCCGGTCAATCAGGTTGCCCACCGCCCCGGCCAGAATTAGAGTCAGCATCCAGTTGGCGAATTTGGAGTGAAAGGGATTCTTCCAGACGGCCACTACCAGACCGACACTGGCCACCAGAGACACGATGGTCAGCAGCAGCGTGTGGGAGGACAGGGAGGAGAAGGCCATGCCGGTATTCTGCACATAGGTCAGCCCTACCACATGGGGAATCAGGATGACGTGCTCCCCCAGGGCGATGCACTGGCGGGTCAGCAGCTTGGCCGCCTGGTCCAGGGCCACCAGCACCGCCGCCGCAAGGTAATAGTAAAACATATGGCAACGCTCCTGTTGGGTGTCACTTATCCTCCACATCGCTGAGGTAGTAGGGCTTCATCAGGCTGGCCTGCTCGGTGGAGTCCTTGGTGCGGGAGTAGCGCATCCCGCTGTCGGCGGGATAGTGGGGCTTGGCGAACTTTTGCACACGGTTATCCACATCGGTGGATAATTTCTGGTTGGAGTTGCCCTTTTTGGGCTGTTTTGCCGCCTTTTTACCCTGCTTGGAGGACTTTTCCACCGGCTTCTGTTGGTTCGCGGCGGGCTTTTGTCCGCCGCTCTTCTTTGCGGACTTCTTCTCGCCCTGATTGGCGGACGCCTTGCCGCCGGACTGGGCGGCGGGCTGCTTCCCGGCGGACTTGGCCGACGGCGCTCCGGTTTGGCCGGACTTTTTCTTCTTTTTGCCGGCACCGCCCTCGGCGTCCTGGCTCCGCTTCTTCCCGCCGTACTGCTCCGGCAGAACGGTTTTCGTCTTGAACATCCGGTCGGTGGCGTCCAGCGCCCCGCCAGTGGGGGAGAAGGTGGTGCTGTCCTCCCGCAGCTTGGAGCCGAAGGTCTCCTTCAGCTCGATGTTGGGCAGCAGGGAGACGCTGCTGAGCGAGGGCACCACCCGCCGCTCCGGCTTCTTGGGCTTGCGGTGGAGGATGTCCGACGAGTCGAACTTCTCCTCCAGCACAGGGGGCTCCTCCACCGGGTCGGGCAGCAGGCCGGGAATGTCCACTCCGAACAGCTCGGACACGGAGGCGGTGGAAGCGGGCTGCTTCCCCTTCTTCTTCCGGTTGGAGGGCTTGGGCTCCGCCGCCTGCTTCTGCTCCGGCTGGGCTGCCTGCTTGGGCTGCTTCTGCGCCTGCCTGGCGGGCTTCTCCTCCGGCTGAGACGGGGCTGCCTGCTGCTGGGCGGCCTGGGCCTCCCGGCGCTGTTTGGCGGCGGCGCGGGCGGCATCCCTGGCCTCTTGGTCCTCGGCGTTGATGATGCGGCCCTGCTTGCCCCGGGGGCTGGGCTGGGTCTGCTGCATGGGGAAGGGGTGGCCCTTCACCTCGGGGACGGTCTTGCGGATGAGCTTCTCGATGTCATGGAGGAGGGGCTGCTCGTCAAAGTCGCAGAAGGAGAGGGCGATGCCGCCGTGGCCAGCCCGGCCGGTGCGGCCGATGCGGTGGACGTAGGTCTCCGGCACCTCCGGGAGGTTATAGTTGATGACGCAGGCCAGCTCCTCAATGTCCAGCCCCCGGGCGGCCAGGTCGGTGGCCACCAGCACCCGCAGCGCCCCGGCCTTGAAGCCGGAGAGGGCGGCCTGGCGGGCGGTCTGGCTCTTGTTGCCGTGGATGGCGGAGGCGGGGATGCCCGCCTTTTCCAGGTCTTTGGAGACCTTGTTGGCCCCGTGCTTCGTCCGGGTGAACACCAGCACGGAGGGCCAGTCGTTCTGGGCCAGCAGCCGCACCAGCAGGTGGGTCTTGTTGGCCTTATCCACCTTGTAGACCCGCTGCTCGATGGCGTCCACGGTGGAGTTCACCGGGTCTACGGAGACCCGGACGGGCTTGTGGAGGAGGCTGCCCACCAGGTCAGTCAGTTCCTCCGGCATGGTGGCGGAGAAGAACAGGGTCTGCTTCTCCTTGGGCAGCCATTTCAAAATCTTCCGTACATCGTGGATGAAGCCCATGTCCAGCATACGGTCAGCTTCGTCCAGCACGAAGATTTCCAGGTGCGACAGATCCAGCAGCCCCTGCTGGTACAGGTCGGCCAGCCGCCCCGGGGTGGCCACCAGAATGTCCGCCCCGGCCTGAATGGCCTCCACCTGGGGGTTCTGGCCCACGCCGCCGAAGATGACCACGCTCTTTAAGTTCAGGTACTTACCGTAGGCTTCAAAGCACTCCTGATTCTGGATGGCCAGCTCCCGGGTGGGGGTCAGCACCAGCGCCCGAATGGGCCGACCCTGAGCAGGCCGCTGATTCAGCAGCTGTAAAATGGGGGTGGCAAAGGCACAGGTCTTGCCGGTGCCGGTGCGGGCGGTGCCCAAAATATCCCGCCCCTCCAGGGCGGGGAGGATGGCCCCCGCCTGGATGGCGGTGGGCTCGGTGTAGCCCTGCTCGGCCAGGGCGCAGAGAATGGGTTCGATTAAGTGACAGTCTTGAAAGGTCAATGAAATACATCCTTCTTTAAAATGGAATAAAATAATAGATGCGGCCACCTGGGGCGGGAACCGCCGACCCAGGCAGGAACAGGAGGCGGAGGCAGGCCGCATGACTCCGCCCGGCGGGGCATCCCCACCGGAAAAGGAACAGAAAAGAAGCCTTTTCGGGCAAAAGGCTATACATATTTTATTTTAGCATGGCAAACGCCCATATGCAAGGGGGAAATTTGAAAAAATTGCAGTCAAATCTGCGTTGTCAAATGATGTGACCCCCGGCAGGAGGAGCATAAAACCTAAGA
>JAJQFX010000012.1 GCA_021200895.1 Clostridiales bacterium
CTTCACACTGCTTCTTGATGTCACTGTCCATGCGGACGCTGAAGTTTGTCGAATTAGCCATAAAAATCAGCTCCTTTCACATTTCACTGCACCTGTATTATACAGCGTTTGCAATGCAAAATCAACTCAAAAGACGCAGAATTCACAAAATCTTATTTTTTGACCAGGTTACACAGCAGATCGGTGCCGTGACGCTGTTTCCGTGACGCATGGGGGTGTATCAATAGCGCCACAAGCATCACAGCGTCACACAACGAAAAGAAACACAGGGATCACCCCGGTATGGCAGCCTTCCATACCGGGTTTTCATGTTCAGGAATGGAGGTATGCTTTTGGCAAAAACGGATTACACGGCTGTTGCCGTCTTTGACGGAGACATGGACGCTACCCAGGCGTTTATTTCTCTGATTGCCCGAAAAATTAGCATAGCTATTTCGCAAGAAATGCTTGCTAAATCAGAATTGCAGTGCTATACTACAGACAAGGTTCCAACGACCCAAAACCTTGCGTCTGGATTATGCGGGTAACGGATATGTGGAACGAAACAGAACGGAGCAAGGCGAGCGCACTTCCTACAGGCACCGTCAGGGCGGCAATCTACTGCCGCCTCTCCAAAGACGATGACTTGCAAGGCGAGAGCGCCAGCATTGCCAATCAGCGCAGTATGCTCCAGGACTACTGCGAAAAGCAGGGATGGGAGGTCATAGCAGTATATCAGGACGACGGGTTCACGGGTCTGAACATGGATCGTCCTGACTTCCAGAGAATGTTGAAAGCAGCCGAGGCCGGGATGATTAACCTGATTATAACGAAGGATCTTAGTCGCTTAGGCCGTAATTATCTGGAAACCGGCAGGATGATCGAGGACTTCTTCCCCCGGCACGGCATCCGTTATATCGCTTTGAACGACGGCATAGACACCATGCTGGACAACAACGATATAGCCCCTTTCAAAAATATCCTCAACGACAACCTTACATAAAGAACGATGTTCTCCAGTAAGGTTGTCGTTGATACTACTCACGCTTCTACATACCCGACAAAGTTATAATAAATCTTGATTTCACGTTCATCCTGACCGTTCACCATCTTGCGCTCGCCGACCTCAATCCGGTTGATAAGCCGCAGCAGTGTGGGACGGTCAAGTGTCTCCAGATGGGAATAGTCCTGAATCATGCTGATCCACTCGCCAGCGCCGCTCTCAGCCTGCTCTAAGGCTTCGATCTTAGCACCAAGTTCCGCTTTCTGCTCCAGCTTTTCCAGACGCTCGTCCTCATACTTGTGCATAAGCTGCACACAGACCGTTTCCGGGATCGCTCCCTTCACTTTGTCCTCATAGGTGCATTGGATCAGGCGGTCAAGTTCGGAGAGACGCTTCTCAATAGAAGATAGCATTGCCTTCTGGGAACGAATCTGCTCAGCGTCGGCGGCGTGCTTCTGCTGGCGAATTTTCTCCTTCAAGTCTTCGGGATTGTTCTGCGCCCACATGGCTTTCAGCTGGATGTCCAGCAGGACGATATTGGTAATGACCCTCTGATTGAGGACATGAGCGGAACACGCTGTTTTGCCTCCGCAGCCATACCGGTTACAGATATAGCTATGATACGGGGACTCCGAACCGTCCTTGTGCTTGCGGGATTCGTGACAATGACGCATGGGGCTGCCACAGTCCATACAGTAGAGAAGCCCGGCAAAGAGAGCGGTAGTTCCATCCTTTTTGGTGCGGTTGCGCATATTCTGCTCGTCCATCCGACGTACCTGTTCCCAAACATCCTGCGTGATGAGCGGCTCATGGGTATTCTCCACTCTGATCCATTCATCGGTAGGCTTTGGGACCTGCTTGTGAACCTTATAGGACACGTTGCCGGTCTTGTTCTGCACCGTATGTCCAAGGTAAACTTCACTTCGCAGGATGGCCTTGATGGTCTGTGCCTGCCAGAAGCCTCCATCGCTGCGGGGGTTCTGTTTGCCCTGGGACATATAATAGTAGTCACGGGGCGTAGGCAATCCCTCTTCATTGAGCATGGTGGCGATCTTCCGATAGCTGAATCCCTGACACCGCAGGTCGAAGATACGCTTCACAATGGGAGCCGTCACTGGATCGGGGATCAGAACGTGCTTGTCTTCCGGGCTTTTCTGATAACCCATAGGAGCATAGCAGCCAATATACTTGCCGAACAGGAAGGTGGACTTTTTGACAGCCCTGATTTTGCTGCTCGTATCTCTGGCGTAGAGATCGTTCATGACATTTTTCAGAATCATGACCATCTCATTGTTCTTGCGCAGGGTATCCACGCCGTCATTGAGGGCGATGAACCGGCAACCAAGAGAGGGAAAGATATAATCGGTGTACTTGCCGCACTCGATATAATCACGTCCCCAGCGACTAAGGTCTTTGCACAGCACCAGATTGACCTTACCAGCGGTGACATCTCCGATCAGTCGGTTCAGCCCCGGACGGTCAAAGGTGGTGCCGGACACCCCATCGTCCACATAGTAGTCGATCAGGTTCCAGCCCTGTTCCCGGACGTATCTTCCAAGAAGCTCCTTCTGGTTCTCGATGGATACCGACTCCCCGGTTCTCTCATCGTCCCGGCTGAGCCGGGCGTAAATCCCTACGTTATAAATTGCATTATCCTGCATCTCTGAATCTTTAACCTCCTTAGAGAGCAGCATAATGACAGCAGATTGTACCTGTTGCCATTATACTGCATTCGACATTTGATTTCCATAGTTACATGAAAAAATCAGGCCGCCGTCCGGTTGATTTTTTCCATCGTCAGAGCGTCCAGCACATCGCCCATAAAAGCGGCGCTGTCTTTGTAGATGCTCTTGACCCGATAAAGGACACCGTCGATTACAACTTCAATGCTGTCATTGAGCATGAAGTATTCCCGTCCACCATATCGGAAATGGGGGATCGGCTCCTTTTCAATCCATTCGATCTTCGAATTTTCTGCCATAGGCTGTTCACCTCCTTCCATTGGCCAACAAAAAAGCACCGTCAATCTCACAATGACGAGTGCCTGTTAATGCTCCATATCATTCTTTCGTGCTGTGCGTTGCGGTCTGCCCTGGCGTTCCCAACGTGCCTGATTTTCCTGGTCGGCTTTGATTTTGCTTCTTGCCAGCAGGTCATGAATGGATTCCCTGGCTGTGCCCCTGACCGCTTCCACGCCTGCGGCTCTTGTCTCTGGTTTCATCAGGGTCTGCGTGACCTTTGCAACGAGCTTCTGTGCCGCCGCCCGGATTTTGTCCATGACGGAGTCCAGAATCTTTGCGGCGTATTCACGCTTTTCCTTTGGGGCTTTCCGCTCCGGCTTCAAAATCCAGTCACGGTAATCAGAGATGATTTTTACATCTTCCTTCTGTGTCTCTGCCCTGACAGTATCGGTTACGACTTCCACCGCTTTGTCATAGGCGGCCTGTGAGACATCCTCGATCAATGCCTCAATGTCCTCGATCTTCATGGTCAGCTCACTTAGTTTCTCTTCTTGGCCGGCGATCTCATCGGCGTTGCGGCGGATTGCCGAGTCCTGATTGACCAGTGCTGTGACCTGACTTTTGATCTGTTCTCCCTGTCGCTGGATTTCCTGTTCCCGATGTGCGATCTGCTCTTTCTGTTTTGCCAGAATGAAATCCTGCTTCTCCAGATACTTGCGGCCTCCGTACTCCGGTTCTTCCTCCAGATGAAGCCCATGCTTTTTTGCGATCTCGAACAGCAGGACACGGCAGGCAGAATCGAAAACCATTTTTCGGTTGTTATACCTTCCCGCTTTTTTGTCCGGTTCCGGCAGCTCGAAGCCCAGTGCCTCAAGCGCCTTCTCCTGTTGGGGACACAGCTCTCCATATTGGTTTTCACAGTCGAACACATGACGCTCGTGGATATGCGGACTGCTCTCATCCAGATGGAGCGCCCAGTCCAGCGTGTGGACATGGGAGCCAAACCGTTTATCAATTTCCGAAATAAATTCCGTGACGATCTGTAAGAGAACTTCCGGCGAAGCGTGTTCCTCCATCGTGCCGATTTGGTAGACCGTTTCCTCCGGACAGGTCTTTTTGTTTTTTCTAATCGCATCGGTGGTGCGGTTCCGTTCCGTGTGCCGGTTCTTTGCATTCCTGGCATTCTGGCCTTTTACGAAGCTGTCATAGTGATGATCGTAGTAACGCTGCTCCACATCCTCGAACGTGTCGGCCAGCTCCGTTTCACTTTCCTGTTCTGCGAACGCCCGGTATCCGTTGTAGCAATCCCAATAGACATTCTGTCTTGCCCGCTCAGCGTCGATGTGTTCGCTGTTCTCCAGATCGAACTGGCGGTCATTGTGTTTGGGATT
>JAJQFX010000053.1 GCA_021200895.1 Clostridiales bacterium
TATCTTAGGTTTTATGCTCCTCCTGCCGGGGGTCACATCATTTGACAACGCAGAATTCGTCATTTTCTGATTTTCTTCGTTGATTTCACTTTATTAAAATGCTATAATAGAATGATGAATACTCTGCATTTGGTTGCAGCCTGAGCAGAAAGGGATGGTTTGCGTTGCTGAAGGAAACTGGAATTAAGTATTTGGATGAGTTTCTCGTATTAGCGGAAACCGGGAATTATTTCACTGCCTCTGACCGGCTCTACCTCTCTCAGGTCACATTGACCAAGCATATGAAGGATTTGGAGCGCAGCGTTGGCCATCCGCTGTTGGCCAAAAGGGGGCATAAGCTGGAGCTGACGGATTTTGGCAAGTTCTTCCTGCCCTACGCCCAGAGTTTTCTCTCTCTGAACGAGGACTATCACAAGGCCAAGGATGCCTTTGAAAGCGCCGCCGCCCTCCAGGTGCATATCGCCGTACCCACAGAGATGAACTGTGACCATATGCTAAATATGCTGTGGGATCATTTCAGCCGCCGCTATCCCCAGTACAGCCTCTCCACCGGGGAGTTCCACACCACCCTGCCCCTGGAGGATTTGTTCGGCATGGGCTTTGAACTGGTGTTTGCCCTGTCCGAAACGCCGGACAGCGACACCTGCGGCTGCTACCAGTGGGCCACCGACCAGCTTGTAGCCCTGCTGCCGGTGAATCATCCCCTGGCCGGGCGGGACAGCCTGCGCCTCAGCGAACTGGCGCAGGAACCCTTCATCCTCTTCCCCAAGGATAACTTCCTGCATCAGGCGGCAGTCCGCCGGTGCGAGGCCGCCGGGTTCACCCCTCAGGTGGACTTTACCATCCACGGCAGTGCCAACCTGACGGAACTTGTGGCCTCCAATGTGGGGGTTTCCGTGGTGCTGAAGCGGGACGTGTACAGCACCTGGGGGTACGAGGCGGCCTCCATCCCCCTGGAGGATGACGCCACGATTTACCTGAACCTGTACTATCAAGAGGAGGCGCTGTCCCGGGCGGCCAAAACCTTCCTGGAATACGCCATTCAGATTCACGAGACGCACGAGAAGGATATTCCCTATTACGGGCCGGAGGTGGTTCCAGTTGAAAACATCTTCTTTGAATGAGTTCCTGATTCTGGCGGAGTACCTGAACTATTCCAAGGCGGCTGCCACGCTGTCCATCAGTCAGTCCGCCCTGTCCCGGCACATTATGATGCTGGAGAAGGAGCTTGGGGTGCCCCTGTTTCACCGCACCACCCAGAAAATCGTGCTGACCTCCTACGGCAGGGCGTTCCTCCCTCATGCGGCGGCCATTCTGGAGCATACCAACGCCTTTCAGCGCACCGTGGAGGACATTCGGGGCGACACCGCCAACCGCATCGCCGTGGGCAGCTGCGGCTTCCCCAACCGCTACGGCATGACGGCCCTGTTCGCCGCCTTCAAGAAGGAGACTCCGGACGCGGTCATTGACGTTCATATCTCCTCCACGGACGATATGCTGAAGCTGCTCCACGACGGGGTGATAGAGGTCGCCTTTGTCCACAATATCACGGACTTCACCGGGGAATATGAGACCCTCCCCTTCTGTGAGGACCATATCTCCGCCGTGGTGCCCTTTGACCATCCCCTGGCCGGGCGGGAAACCATCCACCTGTCCGAGCTGAAGGACGAGGTCTTTTACCTGCGCCACAAGAGCGAGACGCTGATGGACAGCTTTGAGATGTCCGCCCTCCGGGCGGCGGGGTTTGAACCGAAGCTGTCCTCCAGCACCGGCACCTGGGGCGATTCCGTCATCAACCGGGGGCGGGACGTCTCCCTCATCATGCAGGGGCTGGCGGATAAACTCCGCAGCAACGTGAACATCTCCGTCCTGGAGGTGGAGCCGCGCATCCACACGGACGTGTGCCTGATTTATCCCAAATCAGGCGCGCTCTCCCCGCTGGTGCAGGAGTTTGTGAACTTCGCCGCACAGTACACGCCCCCAAATCCGGAGCCTGCCGATTCAGAGGCTCCCTGACAGAGGAAACGCCCATCCGACAGCCGATGAACTGTTGGGTGGGCATTCCCTTTGCCCGCCTCAGCAGGGCTTCCGGTTAGAAAACAGCCACGCCCGGATGGCCTCGATTTCGTAGGCGGTCTGCCAGGTGGTGACATGATGCTCGCCGCCCCGGCTGTGCCAGCCTCTGGCTACGGATTCGATGCGATAGGGGGTGTAAATCACGTTGGCTCCGGTGGCGGTCAGCTCCTGGGCGATGGCCTGGAACTCCTCCTGGGAGGCGTTGGCGTCGATGACCTTCCGGGCCACCTTCGCCCCTTTGGACTCCATCTCGCAGGTCATCTGGTTCATACCGGGGAAGGCTTTGGCGTCGCCCTGGGAGTTCAGCATCCACAGATGCTGGCCCTCCAGGCCGGGGATCTGCCGCTCATCCCACTGTCCGGCCACCAGATAGGAGGCGGCGAACAGCTCCGGATAGCGGACGTTCAGCACGATGGAGGACATACAGCCCATGGATTGGCCGGTGGTGTACAGCCGGGCGCGGTCTACAGGATAGCTGTCGCACACCCAGTCCAGCAGCCGCTTGGCGGTCTCCAGTCTGGGGTCTACGTTCCAGTCGTCGTCCACGATGGGCGGGCCGTCGAACTGGGGAGCCAGGACGAAGCATTTCCGCTTGGCCTGCTCCTCCGGTCTGGCCCAGACGATGGCGCCCAGGCCCTGGGTCAGGGTCAGCTTGGCCTCCGGGCCGCAGGGGCCCGCGTCATGGATGAACTGCACCAGGGGGTACGTTTCCCCCGGCTGGCAGTCTTTGGGGATGTACAGGTTGTAGGCCAGCCCCTCAAATTCGCCCTGGATGAAGTCGTCCACGATGGGATTTTCCACCCGGTCATTGGCGTCCGCGTCAGAAGGTTCCAGTACGCTGCCGTCCGCTGCGGCCACAGGCGCGACCTGCGCCACTGTGACGCTGGCTGTGCGCAGGACGGTGGCGGTGCCCTCCCAGGGGTTCCCCTGGCAGTAGGTGGCGGCGGCTTTGTCCTCCGGGGAGAGGGCAAGGGTCACGTTGCAGCCCTCCACAGCGATGCCGGTGACGGTGCGGCCTTCCACCCGGTAGGCGTCGGCGGACACGTCGGCGGACATCGGTCTGTCATATTCCAGCACCGCTTTGGTGCATTTCTGCCCCTGGGGAGTCACCTCCGCCACGGCGGTGATGTGCAGGATATGGTTGTTGTTCATGGTTTCGTCTCCAGTCTCGGCAGGCGGGGCCTACCAGATTTCATGGGTCTCGCCCTTGGGGAGGACGGTGTTGTTGGCCTCCTCCCGGTAGGGCATTTGCCGCTCCAGGAGGTACACCGCCAACGCCGCCAGCGCCGCCGCCAGGGACAGCCCGGCCAGCCGCAGCTCGGCCAGAACGCTGTCCACCCCCAGGAAGATGTTCACCACCACCAGCAGGGCGGTGGCCCCCGTGCAGCAGGCAGCAAAGAGGGACGCCTTGCGCAGGTTGCCGGAGGCGCTGCGCTGGTCATACCAGGTCATCTGCCTGCGCATGAAGATGTAGTTCACCGTGGCGGCCACCAGCAAAATCAGCCCCAGGGCGGAGGCAAACTCCGGCACAGCCACCAGCACGGAATGGTTGCCGGAATAGCCGCTGGCGGACATGGCCTGGTAGTACACCAGGCAGGCCACCCCCACCAGGGCGGCGTACATACACCGATACACGACGTAGTTCACGGAGGAGACATCCTGCACCAGCCAGGGCTGGGTGTAGTACCGCTCCACCCGGTAGCCGCCGTTGGGTTTCTCTATCCGCAGCTCGGTGTAGCCGTGGAAATACTTGTGGTAATAGGAACTGTGGCGGAAGCCTGACTCGGCAGTCTTTCCGGTTTTCTCGTCCGTTTTCCAGTTGGATTTTACGCCATAAATGTCGTTGCCTACCTTTTCAGGCTCCCGCTTTTTCAAGACAGTTCACTCCTTGGTATGAAATGCGAATGGGGTTTAATCGTTGATCTCCTTGGCCCGGCAGCAGGAGACGAAGTGCTTCGGCTCCAGCTCCTCCAGCACCTGAGGCTCCCGGCACTTATCGCAGGCGTAGGGGCAGCGGGCGGCGAAGCGGCAGCCCGGCTCAGGGTTGATGGCGGAGGTGATTTCACCCTTCAGCTGTACCCGCTGCATGGGGTGATCCAGGTCGGTGGAGGGGATGGCGCTGAGCAGCGCCTTGGTGTAGGGGTGCAGGGGGCGGCGAAACAGCTCCCGGGAGGGGGAGGTCTCCACCAGCTGACCCAGGTACATGACGCAGATGTCGTCAGAGATATGCCGCACCACGGACAGGTCGT
>JAJQFX010000231.1 GCA_021200895.1 Clostridiales bacterium
CCCCCCCGGGCGGGGGGGGGGGGGCTTGCTTGTTTTACCCCCCAAAAAACCCCAAAAAACCCAAATAAAACCTTTTGGGGGGGGCCGGGGGGGGGGGGGCCCCCGCCCTTCGTTTACCCTAAAATCGCCGGATTATAGGTGATGGCTGCCTGACCTGCGACGTGCTTCTTCTGGTGAGGCACCGGAGAGACAGGATTGTATTCGTCAATGTCGGCATCGGTCTGCCCCGCCGCAATCTCCCTGGCGGCCTGCAGTTCATCCTGCATCAGTTGATGGCTGACCGGCTCTGTCCTGTGGCCGTGGTAGACGGCGGTGTCGGCGTGGATGGCGCTGAGGAAGCGCTGGATTCCGTCCGCCATTTCCTGAAACTCTGCCAGGCTTTTCAGGGAGGAAGCGGGTACATGGTCGCTGAATGCGTCGCCGCTGAATGCGAGGTTATCCATGCGGTCATAGACTGCGATTTCCCCCTTGGAATGGCCAGGCAGCTTCAAAATCTCCAGCGTGATACCGCCCAAATCGAAGGAATCGCCCTCATCCACGTTTTTGCTGTGGAAGCCGCTGCAATCCAGAATGTGTTCTCTTGCGTAAGCCAGAACCGCCTCATTCTTATGGGAGAACATCCCCGTGTCAAACAGCCGCTTCTCCGGGGCCAGGCGGCCTACCTGGTCTAAATCCCGCTCGTTAAGATATACCTCGTCAAAAAGGACGGAGCCTGCGATGTGATCCGGGTGGCCGTGGGTGCAGATGCAGAGGACCGGCTTGTCCGTCAGCTTTTTCACTTCCTCGTAGACGCCAGGGCCGAACACGCCCATGCCGGAGTCGATCAGCGCCGCCTTCTCTGCACCGACGATCAGCCCCATGACCAGGGAGGAATCCTCCGCATAGTGCTCCTGAATCAGCCAAATATGGTCATTCAGCTGCGTGTGGGAAAAGTATTCCATTGTAAACACTTCCTTATTCTTCGTCAAACGTGATGCAGGCGCAGCTTGTCACCCCAAAGCAATGGGATGCATAGCGCAGCGTACCGTCCGGGAGGACCTCCCAAATCTCAACGCTGTCATTGTCGTTTCCGTCAAAGCAGAGAAAGCGCCCGTCAGGGGAGAAGGTCGCGCCCCGGGGGATTTTGGTGTTCAGAGAGGCGCGCTGCATCAGGGTGAGCCGCCCCGTCTCCGGGTCGACATCAAACACCATCACCATGCCGATGCCCCGGATGACATCATAAAGCCTGGTTTCGTCCCGGTTCAGCAGGATTTCGGACTGATTATCCTTCTGGCGGTTCATTGTATATCCCTCTGGCAGAACCGGGTAGTCTGCCACAAATTCCCTGCGCCCCTTGTCTACAAGAAACTGAGAAACCGCACCCTTGCTCTCGTAGTTGCAGTACAGATACGGCAGCTTCCGGGCAAAGACTTCGTGCCGGGGGCCTGCGCCTGGCTCACAGTCCAGCTTCCCCGGAACCGGAACCAGCTTGCCCTGCTCCCGGTCGATGCGGAAGAAGCCGATATACCCACCGGTAAGGTTGCCGTAGGAGTAGATGTCCTGCGTCTCACTATAGAACACCTTATGGACGCAGGAGGCAAAATGGGGCGTCGCCTGAGGCACCACCATCACATCCAGCAGCCTTCCCGGCGTGCCGTCCTCGTCAATGTCAAACAGGTCGATGAGGCACTCCGGAAACACCTTTTGGGAGGCCCAACTGCCGTCCGCCTCCTGCGTGACCTTGATGCAGGGCTGGAACTCAACGGAAAAGTGGGCAACCAGCATCCAGCCGCTCTTTTCATCAAAGACGATACCCGCCGGTTTGCAGCCCAGGGTGCGCACCTCCGCCACTCTGTCCAGCATACCGGTTTGCCGGTCAATACGGAAGGCAGCGACCCTGCCACCGGGCGTTCCGTTGACCGTGTCCACCTCATCCGTCGCGTACACCATACCGTTCCTGGCCACCACGCAGCCCGCATTCAAATCCGGTGCTGTGTGTCCCTTCGCGGTCATGGTTCCGCCTTTTTCATCATACTCCAGAATCGTGATTCCGTGGGTTCCCTCATAGTGGAATCCGCCTGCATAGGCAAACATAGAAAAGACCTCCTTCACAGTTTTGTGAGCCAGCGTTGTATATCAATATATAAAACAAAATTGGCCTTAACGCAATTCCGATTTGCCGCTCCTTTTTCCTAAATGGAATGACAGCGGATATAACGTTAAGGTTTGTTCCCGTGTCCAATCGGACAGTCGGAACTGTTTCCTCACAGCGTAGGTATGAGCCACGCCTCGGCATATGCCTTCGCTGCCGGTTGGCAGCCTGCCGTCGCTCGTTGCCGCCGCCATCTCGGTCTTTCAGAGACGCCAAACGCGAAAGGAAAACGACCGAGTACGCGATGTGTGATTGACTTTGATGTAAGATAATGCTATATTGCTGCTAAGCGGGACAGGTGCGCACCGTCTGCGGAAAAACACATGAAATATTAAGGAGGAAAAACGAATGTTAGACATTAACATGGATGACGTTATCAGTGCCATACAATCCTGTTCTACCTATCTGATTGTGCTGGGCGTCATTGTGGTGCTGGCGATCATCGCCATGATCGTCTGCCGCAAGATGAGCAAGGACAAAAAGTTTATGATCCGCGCTCAGTCTGGCGCTGTCATGATCGTGGCCCTGGTGGTCGTTGTCAACCTGATTATCTACGGCCCCATGTACACCCTGGTTTCCCTGGCGATGGGGGAAGGCTCCATTTCCGACGAGACTACCGCCGAAGCCAATGAACTGGTGGAGGAAATCACGGACGAGGGCATTGTCCTGCTGGAGAATGACGGCATCCTGCCCCTGAGCACCACCGCCGTCAACGTGTTTGGCTGGGCCTCCACCAACCCCTGCTACGGCGGCACCGGCTCTGGCTCTCTGAACGATGCCTATGACGTTGTCACACTGCTGGAGGGGTTGGAAAATGCAGGCATTTCCACGAATACGGAGCTGACCGAGTTTTATACCAGTTACCATGACACTTCGCTTCCCAACGTGGGAATGTATACGCAGGACTGGACGCTGCCCCAGCCCAGTGCCTCCGAGTACAGTGACGAGTTGATTGCCAACGCCCAGGAGTTCTCTGATACTGCGCTGATTGTTCTTTCCCGCGTGGGCGGCGAGAACGCAGACTTACCTACCAACATGACGGCTGTGGTAGATGGAACCTATAGTTCTACCATGTCCTATGACGATACCCTCAACGAGGGCAATGACTGGAACGAGGGCGACACCTACCTTGACCTGACCGATCAGGAAGAAGAAATGATTGCGCTGGTCTGCGAAAACTTTGACAACGTCATCGTAGTTTACAACGGCGCCAACACCATGGAGCTTGGCTGGGTGGAGGACTATGAGCAGATTCAGGGCGTCATCTGGTGCCCCGGTACCGGCCAGACCGGCTTCAATGCCCTGGGCGACATCCTCATCGGCGCGGTGAACCCTTCCGGCAAGACCGCTGACACCTTTGTCTATGACCTGACCGCCACCCCCTACTTTAACAATATCGGCAGCACAGAGTATACCAACCTGGAGGAGTTCTACTACGAGGACGGCGGCTATCAGCCCTGCTTTGTCAATTATGTGGAAGGCATCTATGTGGGCTACCGGTTCTATGAGACTGCCGCCGCCGAGGGCCTGATTGACTACGATACCACGGTGCAGTATCCCTTCGGCTACGGCCTGAGCTACACCGAGTTCACTCAGGAGATTTCCAACGTCTCCACTACCGATGGCGTCATCACCTTTGACGTCACCGTTACCAACACCGGCACTGTGGCGGGCAAAGACGTGGTAGAGGTCTACTACAATCCCCCCTACTACAACGGCGGCATTGAGAAGTCCACCGCCAACCTGGTGACTTACGCCAAGACTGACACCCTGGAGCCGGGCACCTCCGAGACAGTTTCCGTCAGCTTCAACGCGGAGGATATGGCCTCCTATGACACCTACGGCGCAGGCTGCTATGTGCTGGAGGCTGGGGAGTACACCATCTCCGTCAACTCCGACTCCCACACTGTTCTGGATTCCTTCACCTATGCTGTGGACGAGGCCATCACCTATGATGAGGACAATCCCCGCAGCGCCGACCAGGTCGCCGCCGTCAACCAGTTCGACTATGCCGAGGGCGATGTGACCTATCTCTCCCGTGCGAACGGTTTTGCCAACTACGCCGAGGCTGTCGCAGCCCCTGCCAGCACGGAGATGAGTGAGGACTTGAAGGCCGACTTCGTGAACAACTCCAACGCCTATGAGTATGTGGCGGCCCAGGCCACCGGCGAGGAGG
>JAJQFX010000290.1 GCA_021200895.1 Clostridiales bacterium
GGATGCCCAGCCGCCGGGCCTGGGCGTCGCCCAGGTTGGAGCAGGAGCAGACCTCGAAGTACTTCTGCTGCCGGGGGGACCAGGCCTCGATGTCGCAGCTCTTCACCTTCAAGTCCGCCAGGTCGCCGGAGCAGCACTCCAGCTGCCGCACCGGGATGTCCAGGGAGCGGAACAGGTCTACGGAGTTCTGCCACATCTTCTCATACCAGGCCATGGAATCCTCCGGCTTGCAGATGACAATCATTTCCTGCTTCTCAAACTGGTGGATGCGGTAGACGCCCCGCTCCTCCAGGCCGTGGCTGCCCTTTTCCTTCCGGAAGCAGGGGGAGTAGGAGGTCAGGGTCAGGGGCAGCTGGTCGCCGGGGATGATTTGGCCGCTGAACCGGGCAATCATGGAGTGCTCGCTGGTGCCGATGAGGTAGAGGCTGTTCTTGGGGTCGGTGTTGCTGTTGTCCTCGATTTTGTACATCATGGCGTCCATTTCGGGGAAGGACATGACCCCCTCCACCATTTCACCCCGAATCATATAGGGGGGAATGACGTAGGTGAAGCCCCGGTCAATCATAAAGTCCCGGGCGTAGGCCAGCACCGCCTCGTGGAGCCGGGCCACGTCCCCAATCAGGTAGTAGAACCCGGTGCCGGACACCCGGCGGGCGCTGGTCAGGTCGATGCCGTTGAAGGACTCCATGATGTCTGTGTGGTAGGGGATGGGGAAGTCGGGCACCTTAGGCTCCCCGAAGCGCTGCACCTCCACGTTGCAGGAGTCGTCAGGGCCGATGGGGACGCTGGGGTCGATGATGTTGGGGATGACCAGCATGATTTCCCGCACCTTGGCGTTCAGCTCCGCCTCCTGGGCGGACAGGGCCTCCCGCTCCGCCGTCTCGGCCACCACCTGCTCCTGGAGCTGGGCGGCCTGGGCCTCATACTGGGCGGCGTTCTCCGGCTCCTTCTTGGCCTTGCCCTTCAGCATACCGATTTGCTTGGACAGGACGTTCCGGTTCTGCCGGAGGGCCTCCGCCTGCTGCTTGGCCGCCAGGGCCTGGTTGTACAGGTCAATGACCTGGTCCACCAGGGGCAGCTTCTCCTCCTGGAACTTCTTTTTGATGTTTTCCTTGACGATGTCCGGGTTGTCCCGGACAAATTTGATGTCTAGCATACGTTTTTACTCCTCAAATTGGTTTACTCTCTCACTTTTTTGCAGCTGCTGCGGTTTTCTTCCGCTCCAGCCGCAGGTTCACATGGCCGCCGATTTGCCCCAGACAGGTGGCAATCAGGGCCAGGATGATGACCAGGTACCAGCGCCTGTCCTCGTAGTACATGGAGAGGCACATGGCGCTGAGGATGGCTGGCCCCAGCCCCACGTCGAATACCAGCCACGCGACGCCCGCGCCTTTATAGCGCTGCACATAGTCTATCGCGGCGGACACGGGGATAGCCAGCAGGATGACGACCACCACCCCCACCAAAAGGGGGACGAAGATGGCCTTCACCACCCGGTAAAGCCACAAAACTCCTTCATCGGTGAAGGAAAAGCTCCCTTCCACCGCCCCGAAGCGGGTCATGGCCGTCTGCACCGTGCTGCCCAGCAGCTGGAGGAGGGGAATCAGGATAAGCGTCAGCCCTCCGTCGGCCAGCTTTCTGGGCCAACTGGTCAGGGCCTTCTGCTTCTGGAAGAGGCGCAGGGTCAGGGCGGAGGCGGTACACAGGGCGTACAGCACCAGATAGAGTTCCATCCAGGTGTGCATTGTCGCGCCGGCGGACACGTCCATCCCCAGCACGTTGGTGCAAAAGACGGCGGGCCAGTTGTTGTTCAGGAGGCTCTCCCACAGGTCGGCAAAGCCAGCCGACAGGGTCTCAAAATCCATGCGCCTCACCCGCCCTTCTTAGGCAGCAGCTTCATGGCGTCCAGCAGGTCGTTCAGGTCGTCCACGCCGTAAAACTCCAGCTCCAGCTTGCCCTTGCACTTGCCCTGGGTGATTTTTACCCGGCGGCCCAGCACGTCCGCCAGGTCTTTCGCGGCCAGGGCGGCGTAGTCCACCTCCAGCTCGTCCTTTGGCGTCTCCGGAGGCGGCTCCTGTTCCTGCTGCGCCCGCAGCTTGGCCGCCAGCTGCTCCGCTTCCCGGACGCTGAGGCCCCGCTTGTCGATTTCCTCCGCCAGGCGGTTCTGGGCGGTGGGGTCGCTGACGCTGAGGACGGCTCTGGCGTGTCCGGCGGACAGCCTGCCGTCCTCCACCATGGCCTGGAGGTTGTCCGGCAGGCCCAGCAGCCGGACGGCGTTGGCCACGGCGCTGCGGCTCTTGCCCACCCGGGCGGCCACCTGCTCCTGGGTCATGCCGTACTCCTTCATCAGGGTGTCGTAGCCCTGGGCCTCCTCCATGGCGTTCAAGTCCTCCCGCTGGAGGTTTTCGATGAGGCCCAGCTCCATGGCCTCCCGGTCGTCGGCCTCCAGCACCAGCACCGGCACCTCCTCCAGCCCGGCCTCCCGGGCGGCCCGCCAGCGGCGCTCGCCGGAGATGATCTGATAGTAGCCGGAGGCCATCTGCCGCACGTTGATGGGCTGCAAAATGCCGTGCTCCCGGATAGAATCCGCCAGGTCGCTGAGGCTTTCACTGTCAAACAGCTTCCGGGGCTGGGCGGCGTTGGGCTGCACCTTGGCGATGGGCAGCTTCAGCACGCCGGATTGCTCCGGCTCGGTGCTGCCGTCTCCCAGGAGGGCGTCCAGCCCCCGGCCCCGTGGCTGGGTGTCCAGGCCACGGCCCAGGCCGAAGCTGTCGCTTCGTTTTGTCATTCTTCCACGCTCCTTTCTCTGATTATTTGTGGATGGGAATATTGCTCAAATATCGTATATCGGCTTGTGATTTGTTGGAAAACAGACATTAACCCCCGCTTGGATAAGAGGCCTCTTTTGTAGGGGCACCAGGCTGCCTTTCCATCCATCGTTTCGGTTATTGCCAGCGGCTCCCCTGTTCCAGTAGTAGAGTGTGAAGCCTAAATCTTTACCTTTTTTGTAGGGGCGCACAGTGTGCGCCCGGCTGACGGTTCTTCCTTTGGCGACATATGGGCGTTTTCCAACATCGCCACGCACCGCCCTAATTTATCACCATGTTTCACGTGAAACACAGCCCTTGCTCCGTAAGTTTCCTCTGTTTCACGTGAAACATTCGATAGTTTCCACGCGCCCCGCAGGGGCGCTTCTAGCCACTAGTCACTAGTCACTAGCCACTAACAGGGATTCTGCCGCAGTACCTCGTCCGCCAGCCGCCGGTAGGCCTCCGCCCCCTTGCTGAACCGGTCATAGGCGATGATGGGTTTGCCGTGGCTGGGAGCTTCGGACAGCCGTACGTTCCGGGGAATCACGGTGGCATACACCTTGCCGGGGAAGTGGTGCTTGACCTCCTCCGCCACCTGGAGGGACAGGTTCGTCCGGCCGTCGTACATGGTCAGCAGCACCCCCTCCACGGAGATTTTCCGGTTCAGCCGCTTCTTCACCGCCCGCAGGGTGCCCAGCAGGTCGCTGAGGCCCTCCAGGGCGTAATACTCGCACTGCACGGGAATCAGCACGCTGTCCGCCGCGCACAGGCCGTTCAGGGTCAGCAGCTCCAGGGAAGGGGGGCAGTCGATGAGGATGAAGTCATAGCCCTCCGCCACCTGGTTCAGGGCGTTGTCCAGCAGATGCTCCCGGTCGGGGAGGTCGATCATCTCGATACCGGCGCCGGCCAGGGCCTTGTTGGAGGCCAGCACGTCACACCACTTGGTCTGAACGATGCCCCGCTTCGGCTCCGCGCCGCTGATGAGGATGTCATAGATGTTCACCGGTACGCTGTTCTTATCCACACCGAGGCCGGAGGTGGCGTTGGCCTGGGGGTCAAAGTCGCAGAGCAGCACCCGTTTACCCTTCTGGGCCAGGGCGGCGGAGAGGTTCACCGCCGTGGTGGTCTTGCCTACGCCGCCTTTTTGATTTGCAATCACGATTCGTTTCGCCATTTTGCCATGCTCTCCGGTGGAATCTGTCAGGATACTGCGAGGATACCCTTATTATAGCAGAAAACCGCGCTTTTTCAACCTCTGAATGAAAAAAAGATAAGGATACGCCGTGAAACGCTGAAATATTTTTGCGATGAAAAGACTGGCAGAAGGGCAAGGAGCATAACGCAGCCGCAACAGCCAGATGTTATCCATCGTTGGACTATAAAATTGCACGTTCCGCCCGCCATAGGCTAGGGAGCGAAGCGGAAATGCCGCTTGACGGCGGAGGGCGGAACGGCAATCG
>JAJQFX010000216.1 GCA_021200895.1 Clostridiales bacterium
CGCCGCCGGCGACGCCGCCGGTGTGGAAGGTACGCATGGTCAGCTGGGTGCCCGGCTCACCGATGGACTGGGCGGCGATGATGCCGACGGCCTCGCCGATGCCCACCCGCTCCTGGAGGGCCAGGTTCAGGCCGTAACACTTGGAGCAGACGCCCCGGCGGGCGTGGCAGGTCAGCACGGAGCGGACCTTGGCCTGCTTGATGCCGTGGGCCTCCAGGAACTCGGCGTCCTCGGCAAAGATGATGGTCTCGGTGTCGAAGGTGCGGCCGGTCTTGGGGTTGTGCAGCACCTCGCCGGTTTCCGGGTCGCACAGCGGCTCGCAGAGGAACCGACCATTGATGCGCTCGGCGAAGGTTTCGATGACCTGGCCGTTTTCGGCGATCTCATAGACCATGATGCCGTCATCGGTGCCGCAGTCCTCCTCCCGGACGATGACCTCCTGGGAGACGTCCACCAGACGGCGGGTCAGATAACCGGAGTCGGCGGTACGCAGAGCGGTGTCGGACATGCCCTTTCGTGCGCCTCGGCTGGAGATGAAGTATTCCAGTACGGAGAGGCCCTCACGGTAGTTGGCCTTGACGGGGATCTCGATGGTCTTACCGGCGGTGTTGGCCAGCAGGCCGCGCATACCGGCCAGCTGACGGATCTGGGCCTGGGAGCCACGGGCGCCGGAGTCCGCCATCATGAAGATGGGGTTGTACTGGTCCAGGTTGTCGGTCAGGGCCTTGGAGACGTCGGCAGTGGTCTTTTCCCACTCCTTGACCACCAGGCGATACCGCTCGTCGTTGGTCAGGAAGCCCCGGCGGTACTGGTTCTCGATCTTGACCACCAGCTTTTCCGTATCGGAGACCATCTGATACTTGACAGGGGGGATGGTCATGTCATAGATGGAGACGGTCAGGGAGCCCACGGTGGAGTAGTGGTAGCCCTGGGCCTTGATGTCATCCAGCATGGTGGCGGAGATGGCGAAGCCGTGCTTCTGGATGCAGGCCTTGATGAGCTTGCTCAGCAGCTTCTTGCCGCAGACCTCGTTGACCTCGGGGATGAGGGCGGTCTCCGGATTCGTCCGGTCCACCAGCCCCAGGTCCTGGGGCACCTTGGAGTTGAAGATCAGGCGTCCGGCGGTGGTGCGCACCATCCGGGTGATCTCCTGGCCGTTGCAGACGCCGGTGCGGCGGACCAAAATCGGCTCATGGAGGGTCAGGTCGTCGAAGTTCACCGGGTCGGACAGGTCGATGGTGCGCTCCCGCTCCTTGGGACGGCGGAGCATGGCCTCCTCATAGGCCAGCAGGGCCTCGTTGTCGTTGTAAAAGACCTTGTAGACCTCTACCGGCAGCTCGCCCTTTGCGGCGGCCTCGGCGGCCAGACCGGCCGTGGTGCGAATCCAGGGCTGATAACGGCTGGTGTCCGGGTCGCGGACCCAGACGGTGTCGTCGTACCGGACCTCGCCTGCGTCCAGTGCCCTGGCGGCGTCGGCAGCGGTCTCGTAGCTCCGGGCGGGGTTGTTGAGGGGGTCCTTCTCGTAGGTCAGGTAGTAGGAGCCCAGCACCATGTCCTGGGTGGGGACGGTGACGGGGCCGCCGTCCTGGGGCCGCAGGAGGTTGTTGGCGGAGAGCATCAGGATGCGGGCCTCTGCCTGGGCCTCGGCGGACAGGGGGACGTGGACGGCCATCTGGTCGCCGTCAAAGTCGGCGTTGAAGGGGGTGCAGACCAGGGGGTGGAGCTTGATGGCCCGGCCCTCTACCAGCACCGGCTCAAAGGCCTGGATAGACAGGCGGTGCAGGGTGGGAGCCCGGTTGAGCATGACCGGGTGGTCCTTGATGACGAAGTCCAGGGCATCCCAGACCTCCGGACGGCCCTTGTCCACCATCTTCTTGGCGGACTTGATGTTGTTGGCCACGCCGTCCTGCACCAGCTTCTTCATGATGAAGGGGCGGAACAGCTCCACGGCCATCTCTTTGGGCAGGCCCATCTGGTAAATTTTCAACTCAGGGCCGACCACGATAACGCTACGGCCAGAGTAGTCCACGCGCTTGCCCAGCAGGTTCTGACGGAAACGGCCCTGCTTGCCCTTGAGGAAGTCGGACAGGGATTTCAGCGCCCGGTTGTTGGCGCCGGTGACGGCCCGGCCACGGCGTCCGTTGTCGATGAGGGCGTCCACGGCCTCCTGGAGCATCCGCTTCTCGTTGCGGACAATGATCTCCGGGGCGCGCAGCTCCTGGAGGCGCTTCAGGCGGTTGTTGCGGTTGATGACCCGGCGGTACAGGTCGTTCAGGTCGGAGGTGGCGAAGCGGCCACCGTCCAGCTGGATCATGGGGCGGATGTCCGGAGGGATGACGGGCAGCGCCTCGATAATCATCCACTCAGGCCGGTTGCCGGAGTGCAGGAATGCGCCTACGACCTCCAGCCGCTTGACGATGCGGGCCTTTTTCTGGCCGGAGGCGTTTTTCAGGTCGGCCATCAGGCTGTCGTACAGCTCTTGCAGGTCGATGTCCTCCAGCAGCTTCTTGACGGCCTCAGCGCCCATTCCGGCGTCGAAATCGTCCTCGTACTTCTCCCGCATGTCCCGGTATTCCTTCTCGGTGAGGATCTGGTTCTTGACCAGGGGGGTGTTGCCGGGGTCGGTGACGATATAGGCCACGAAGTACAGCACCTTCTCCAGAATTCGGGGAGAAATGTCCAGAATCAGGCCCATCCGGGAGGGGATGCCCTTGAAGTACCAGATGTGGGAGACGGAGGTGGCCAGCTCGATGTGGCCCATGCGCTCCCGGCGCACCTTGGAGCGGGTGACTTCCACGCCGCAGCGGTCGCAAATCTTGCCCTTGTAGCGAATTTTCTTATACTTTCCGCAGTGGCACTCCCAGTCCTTGGTGGGGCCAAAGATGCGTTCGCAGAACAGGCCGTCCCGTTCCGGCTTGAGGGTGCGGTAGTTGATGGTCTCCGGCTTTTTCACCTCGCCATAGGACCATGCCCGGATCTGATCCGGAGAGGCAATAGAAATTTTTACGGCGTCAAAATCAGGACAACTCATATCTCAATTTACCTCCTCGCCTTTATTCTTCATTGTCATCCATGCCATCGCTGAGGTCGTCAGCGTCATCGGTGATAAAATCGCCCTCTTCAAACTCCACGTCGGAGGTCACGCTGCCGTCGGTCTCCATCTTGCCGGTGGTGAAGCCGTGGCTGGCGTACTCGCTGTCGCCGCCGCCGGCGTTGGAGTTGGGATAAGGTGCAAAATCGTCGTCGTCAAAGCGGCGGCCAGGCTGGATGACATCGTCGTCGTCATCGTCTTTCAGTTCCACTTCGTTGCCGTCCTTGTCCAGCACGCGGACGTCCAGGCACAGGGCCTGTAGCTCTTTCATCAGCACCTTGAAGGACTCCGGTACACCGGGCTTGGGCACGTTGTGGCCCTTGACGATGGCTTCGTAGGTGCGGACACGGCCCGTCACGTCGTCGGACTTGACGGTCAGCATCTCCTGGAGGCAGTAGGCCGCGCCGTAGGCTTCCAGCGCCCAGACCTCCATCTCGCCGAACCGCTGGCCGCCGAACTGGGCCTTGCCGCCCAGAGGCTGCTGGGTGACCAGGGAATAGGGGCCGGTGGAGCGGGCGTGGATCTTATCGTCCACCAGATGGTGGAGCTTGAGGAAGTAGACATAGCCCACAGTGACGGGGTTGTCGAACCGCTGACCGGTGCGGCCGTCATAGAGCCAGCTCTTGCCGTTCTCGTTGAGGCCGGCCTGGCGCAGCAGGGCCTGGATGTCCTGCTCGTTAGCGCCGTTGAAGATGGGGGTGGCCACCTTCCAGCCCAGGGTCTTGGCGGCGTAGCCCAGATGGACCTCCAGCACCTGACCGATGTTCATACGGGAGGGCACGCCCAGGGGGTTCAGCACGATGTCCAGGGGGGTGCCGTCGGGCAGGAAAGGCATATCCTCCACGGGCATGATGCGGGAGACCACGCCCTTGTTGCCGTGACGACCAGCCATCTTGTCGCCCACGGAGATCTTCCGCTTCTGGGCGATGTAGACCCGGACGCACTCGTTGACGCCGGGGCCAAGCTCGTCGCCGTTCTCGCGGGTAAACACCTTTACATCGATAACGGTGCCGTACTCGCCGTGGGGGACTTTCAGGGAGGTGTCCCGGACCTCGCGGGCCTTCTCGCCGAAGATGGCCCGCAGCAGCCGCTCCTCGGCGGTCAGGTCGGTCTCGCCCTTGGGGGTGACCTTGCCCA
>JAJQFX010000020.1:0-17012 GCA_021200895.1 Clostridiales bacterium
GTTTTGTGCGCCCTTTTGGGGTATCATGCTTAGATTACAATGTTTCAACCTTCTCATCATAATCATTCGGCTCCACATACTCCGCCAGATGCCCCAGGCACCAGCTGACAAGGTAGCCATTCCCCTCCATATAGCCGTCTTTGCGCGTATTCGCGCCAATCACCTTGGCAATGGATTTTGAAACGCTCGGTTTCTCTGCAATCACTAATATCATCTTGAAATCCTCCTTGCAAAAATATGGGGACAGTCGCGTTTATTACGGCTGTCCCATTGGTTAAAATTGTTTGTTTTGTTTCATTCTCTGCCGTTACGATGCTCTAACAAACGTGTGCTGCCGGATGAATCAGAATCATTCTCCCTGACGGCTCCCCCACATCCTCGCTTTTATGCGCCATGGCATCGTTCGATATCCAATATACCCTTGCACTTATGCGCACAATGTGCTACAATATAATAACAATCAATGATTTAGGGAGGTACTATACCATGGCAATGACTAATATCAACATCCGTACTGATGAAGAAATTAAAGCAAAATGTGAAAGTCTTTTCGAAAGTCTCGGAATGAACATGTCCACAGCAATCAACATTTTCCTGAGGCAGTCACTCCGCTACAACGGATTACCGTTTGATGTTAAAGCGGATACCCCAAATGAGACAACCCTTGCTGCTTTCCGAGAAGGGGACGCAATTCTTGCTGATTCTTCCGTAAAGGGATATACCAGCATTCAAGAGTTAAGGGAGGCTCTTGAAGTATGAAATACGAAGTCAAATTCACCACGCAATTCAAAAAAGACCTCAAAGTCGCCAAAAAGCAAAACAAAAATCTTGATAAGCTGTTTGAAATCATTGACCAGCTTGCCAGTGACCTTCCCCTTGATCCCAAATATCGGGATCATGACCTGACCGGCAATTACATTTCATACCGGGAATGTCATGTAGAACCGGATTGGCTGCTCGTCTATAAGAAAGACAACAATGTGCTGGTTTTGCCTCTTTACCGCCTCGGCAGTCATTCAGAACTGTTTAGCTGATTATCATTTCCACTCTCTCCGTCTGTTTTGGGTTAGAATATCATAGGAGGTCTTACCAAATGTCAGAGGTAAGTACAAATATCAGTTTTGATGTCGATCTCAAGAAAGCCAGTCAGGAACTATTCGCTGATCTTGACCTTGACTTAACAGCCGCTACACTCAATGAATACTATGAGATGAAGGCTCATCCTGAAAAGTATCCCCGCCATTCATCCTTTAAAGCAGCGATGGATGAGGTACTTGCCGATACTTGATGTCGTTTTCTCCACCCGTATCGAGCCTGTTTCCTTAACTGTTTTTTACCAATTCTTTAAACTGCTGACCCCATCAGGTGTATCCATCGTCATAGCCGCTGTCATACCCATCATCGTAGCCGCCGTCGTATTCATCGCTGGACTCGTCATCGGACTCATCGTATTCGGCTTCATCCTCATTGATGGTTTCCAGGCCGTCCCCGATCTCCATGCCCTCGCTCTCATAAGCGTCAGCATCATGCTTCGGCTTGTACACTTTGAAATAGTAGTACGCGCCACCGCCGCCTGCCGCAGCAAGAAGCAGCACCATAAGGACTGCCGACATACTGCCGGACGTTTCATCCTCTGTCACGACAGCGGTTTCTGTCTCTTCCGGTTCTGCAGTGCTGCTTGTCTGCTCTTCCAGGACTACGCTTCCCTGAGAAGTTGTCGTAGTGTCCGTACCATCTGTATCTTCCAGGAAATCCTGCAAATCATACTCGTCAATCATGGAGAGCATGTACACATTTTCTGAGGAACTGGAGCGGTCAATCACAAGGAAATAAGTGTTGCCGTTCGCCGTCGTGATGGTGAAAAACTCTTTCGTCGAGTCATCCGTGATGTCATCCAAAACCTCACCGTTTCCGGATACAGAAAAGGAGCTGTCCGTCTCCGTTTCCTCCACAAAGGTTTCTTCCAGAACGGTATCCTCAGTTTCCCCCGTATACGCATATGCGGTCACAGGGTTCGCAAACGATACCAGACTGAGCGCCGCTGCCAATGCCACCAGCATTCTTTTAATTTTCGTTCCCATAGTTGTTATCCTCACTTTCCGGTGCCTCATCCGGCACCTGTTCTTTCGAGACATCCTTCTTTTTGTCTGTCCCCTGATCTGTTTCCTGCCCTTTGCCCTGCACGGGGACATCCTCTTTTATGAACTTCACCGTCCCATTCTGGATTCCGTCCAGCATCGCAAGCAGTTCCCAGCCCGTCACATTCATGCTGCGGAAGCTCCGGACAATCTCTTCGTCCTCATCCGTTTTCAGCGACTCCCGCACCTCGTCAAGGTGTACCTGCAGCTCCGCCATCTTTTTCTCTGTGCGTTCAATGTCTTCTAACTGCCGGGATATTTTTTTGTTCATCCGTCAAAACCTCCTTCCGAATGGTTGCAAATTTTTTTCTATGGCTGGTGATAGGCAAACTCGCTTCTCAAAAATGAGAAGCGAGTTGCCCTCCCATCACACTGGATTAAACCCAATCAAAGGCACCACATCCTTTCCGTTTTTTATATTGCGGTATGTCATTTCGCGTTTACTGCAGTCTGCCGAATGCGAGGAAATGGGACTGCCAGTACGATGTCTCAATACTGGTGTACTGGATAGGCGATCCACAATGTATCATCATGCCATCACCAACATAGATGCCAACGTGTGATGCGCCCGACGTGCTATATGTCCCCTGGAAGAAAATCAGATCACCCGGCTGTGCGTCCTCCGGCGAAACATACGAGCAGTAGGAGCGAAGCCCGTCTGCCGTCGTCCGTCCCACGTTCCAGCCATTCCCACAGTTATTGATAACCCAGCAGACAAAACCGCTGCAGTCAAAACTGGTGGACGGGGAACTGCCGCCCCAGACATAAGGGTAGCCAAGGTACTTTTCCGCTTCCGCAATCATCCTTGCGAACTTCTCATCTGACAGCGCTTCCGCAGAAACCTCATAGCCGAAGCCGCTGCTCCCTGAATAGGTAGACAGGGTTGAGGTGTCGAACAGATAACTCCGGTTTCCATAGGTGGAGTTATACAGTGCGTAAAGGCTTGCTTCCTCAGTGGTCATGCTGCTGCGCACCGTCGCATCAAGCCCGTAGTTGACCAGCGTGATATTCAGGATTTTGTACTCATACTCGACCTCTACCTCGTATTCATACTCCTCCTCTGTCGTCTCACCGGTCTCCGGATCATAAGTTGTAATCGTCCCCGTCATGGTCTCCGTCCGCGTCCGTATCTCAATCACCTCTTCCACTGTCAGGCTGTACTGCTGTGCAAATAGCGTCTCAAGCTCCGAAGACACCTGTGCATAGGTAAATTCTCCGTACTTTGTGGTCAGATAGGAAATCAGCTGATAAGGGTTATGGGAGATCTCGTCGATCTGGTAGTTGTACTCGTCATAGCCGGGATGGGTGGATTCCATGTTGTTGATTTGAGAATCCAGCGCCATCTCCAATGCGGCGTAAGCATCCTCAGTGGCATAGATGTCATCATCCGTACTGGCGTAAGTTGTGCTGACAAATGAATTCTGCAAGCCCTGAAATGTTGCCGCGCAGCTCGACAGCCCCACGCTGACCAATATAAGCAGAAGTATCAGTACACCCAGACTGGCCAGAAGCCCCTTATTATTCTGGACAATGACCTTTGCCTTTTCCCCGATCTTGGAAGTCAGGGACGATGTTGCTTTCGCGGCGTCTCCCGTAACGGTTTTGCCCTGTTTTGCCGCAGTATAGGCTTCCTTGTACTGCTTCTTCTGCCAAAAATGCTTTACGGCCTGTTTCTTTTCAGCCGCCTCTTTAGAAGCTTTCCCGCCTGCAATATCGGTTCCTGCCGCGCCCTCTTCCTCGGAAAATTGCAGCCGCCCGGATTTTTTCGCCGTCTCCGTTTCCTGCTTCACCTGCCTGCGCGATTTAGCGTCTGTCTGATGGGTGTCTGTCCTTGCGGCGACCCTGCGGACACTGTTCTCCGTCAAAATCTCCGCCTGATGTGCGCCCTCAACGGCGCTGTTATCCTGCTCGGCTTCATGGAGCTTCGTGTGGGCATAGCCGGCAGCAACCGCAGCCGCCCCCGCTATGGCCTTTCTTCCAATCCCCATCCCAGCGCCGAGAACCATACTGTCACACTCATCGTCAAACGATAGACGCCCTGCCTTTTTTGCCGCTTCCTCTGTCTGGCCGGGAGAACGCGCTGCCGTGGATTTCGCCTTGGTCTGATTTTTCCGCTGTTCACGGAACAGGCGTTCCCGTTTGGACTTTTTTCCGATCTCCTCCCGGTAGTCAGATAAATCCTCCTCATTGACCATGATGGTCTCCGAGAGCCGCCGTGGTCTTGACGGATCACTACCCTCCGCTTTCCCATCCTGCTGAATCTGACGATCCTGCCGGTTCCTCTCTGTGCGGTAGGCGGAATCCCTTGCCGGTTCCGAATGGAGTGCTGAGTTCCGTCCATGGTCTTTCACAGGCTCCGTCTCATTGGCCACGCCCGCCGGTTCTTCCGCCCCGTCTTCCGTATGGGAAGTGTTTACCGCTTCCGGTTTATCCGGGCTTTTGCTCTCAAAAGCCTGATAATCCTGCGCCTGCTTTTTGTGGCGGCTGTGCCGTGTTTCCACCACGGTCTGCAGGGCAGCTCCTCCAGCAGAATGCTCACGGACACCCTCCATCCTTACAGACTGTGCAGAGAGCTTCGTGTCCCCTCCAGAAATATCCGGCTCCACTGTTTCAACAGCGTTGCGGCTTACCTCCTGCGTCTCAGCTGCGGAGGGTCTCTGATTCGTTTCCTGGTTTGTTACCGGGACATCCGCAGGCTCCACACGATACCCGTCCATGGAAGGAGCCGCCCTTTCAGACGGCTCTTCCATGGGATATGATGCAGGCTCTTCTGCGGCATCGTTTGGGACGTGGCGTGGGCGCTGCTTTCTTTTTGAGCCTGAGCCTGCATCCGTATCGAAAGGCTGTGCGCCGTGCCTGTAAAGCGTAGCAGAACCATCATCTTGTATCCGCTCCGGCACCGCATCCGCTGTCCGGGTGCTGACCCTCTGGCGTTCCCCGCTGTGGAGGTTTTCCTCTGTCAGCCCCTCACGGCTCATCTTCTGAACCTTTTTGTCACTGGCTTCAAATTTCCGCTCTGCCATCGGCATCACCTCCTTTCCGCGGAACCAGGCTTCACTCCTCGCTCATGGAGTAACGCTGCCACTCTTCCAGGACGGCATCCGCTTCTTCCATCAGTTCAAGGCCGCTTTGAAGCGCTTTTTCACGGCTCATGCGGTTGTCTGCAAGATAGAAGACAGTACTGTAAAGCGCAGAAATCAGTTGCGACATATATATCAGGTCGTCCAGCATCTTACCGAAGACTTCCTCGCCGTCGCCGGAGAAATCCATCCACGGAAAGGAATCGTCCGGGTGTTCCGCTTTCTCTTTGCACTTTGCAGTCTCTTTCCGGCTTTCTTTTCCTTTCACGCTCTCCGACTGCCCGTCAAGCTCCTGCAGGATACGCAGGATGTCCGCCACAGCTTCCTCCGGAAGATCCGCCACACACTGCCGGGAACCGGTCAGTAAACCCACTGTTCTGTTTTCTGTTCATGTTATTCATAGTCAACCTCCGTTTTTTATTCTTCTATCAGTTTTGCTACTACTACAATCCTCCCGTTCGTCTGCGAATACTCACAGGTCGAGAGAGTCAGGAGCTTATCCCCGAAGGAGGCGCCTTTCCCTGTGTCATACAGGGCGCGCGCCATCACCTCGTTGATAAACTGGTCAAATTCCTCTTCTGTCTCCGCGCCGGTAAACGTGTAGTACATAAAATCGTTTCCGGTGTAGACAGGGCTTAGAAAAACAGCTATAATTTCATAGACCTCCGTGCCGTGCAGGGTGTCAAAGACGACCTCCGGATGTTCCAGGTAGAAATCCTGCTTTTTGTAATTGTCGAGCGCGGCGAACATTGCGCCGCTGCTCATGTGGTGTCCATAGATAATCAGGTTGCCACCGGTCTCCGGGTCGCACAGCTCCGAGAGAAAAATGCTGCCATTCGCGGAATAATTCCCGTAGAAATTACGCTTCAGGTAGTAGTTTTCTTTCTCCGGGTGGTACATCACCGGGTAATCGATCATTGTCCCCTCTATGGAAATCCAGCCGATACAGTCCGGGTTTTCTTCATGGAGTGCCAGAAGCCCTGGCGTGACAACCGCATCGGTTTCCTCTGACTCCTTTGTCTGTGCATAAATCTCATCTGTTTCATTGCCAGACCCGGCACCGGAATCACCTCCGATATAAACGGCTGTCAGCGTCTGCTTTAAATCATCCGCCTCCTTCCATTCTGCAAACATTCCCATCAGGAAATACAGGCTGATGGCAAACAGCACAATCGAGACGATAAAAATCAGCCCTGCCAGCCACCGCTTTTCTTTCTTCATGAATTTTTATGCCTCCTGTTCCTGCCGCGCCGCTACATCCTCCGGGCGGGTGGACATAATCGAATAGAGCTTCAGCGACTTGTCAAAGTGGTCTTTAAAAGGGATAATGGTATTCCCGTAGAAAAGAAGCCCCTCGCCTGCGCCGCTGTTGGTCACATAAGAGAGCTGATACGGGCTGATATTCAGCTGCTTCGCCAGAATCTGACGGTCTCCCGCTGCCTGGTTCAGCATCAGGATGAAATCGCTGTTCTCCAGGATGTTCTCAATCTCCCGGCTTGCCAGGAGGTCTTTTATGTTCTGTGTGATGCCAGTCGGGATACCGCCCCACTTACGGAACCGCTTCCAAATCTCCACGGAGTACGCGGCGGTCTGTTCCTCCTTTAAAAGAAGGTGGAACTCGTCAATATAGTACCGCGTGGACTTATGCTCAGAGCGGTTGACCGTCACACGGTTCCACACCTGATCCTGAATAATGAGCATCCCCAGCTTTTTCAGCTGTTTACCCAGCTCCTTGATGTCGTAGCAGACAATTCGGTTGTCCAACTGCACGTTGGTCTGGTGGTTAAACACCTTCAACGAACCATTGACGTAAATCTCCAGCGCCGTTGCGATACGCTGTGCCTGTGGTTCCGTCTGGTTTCTCAGACAAGTGTACAAATCACCGAGGACAGGCATATTCTCCGGCACAGGATTTTCAAAATACTTCTGGTACACCAGAGGCAGGCAGCGGTCTATCACCGACTTTTCCTCCGCTTCAATGCCGTTCCGTGAACCCATAATCAGCTCGCACAAAGACAGGATAAAATCTGATTTCACTCCCAGCGGGTTATCATCGTCCGAATAGTTCATGTTGATGTCCATCGGGTTGATATAATCGCGGCTCGTTGCCGAGATGTGGATAACCTGACCCCCAAGCTCATGTACAAGCGGGTAATATTCGCCCTCCGGGTCTCCGATGATGATGTCGTCCTGCGTCACAAAGAACGCATTGGTGATCTCCCTCTTTGCCGCGAACGATTTGCCGGAACCAGGCGTACCGAGAATTAAACCGTTCGGGTTTTTCAGCTTTTTGCGGTCTACCATAATCATGTTGTTGGACAAGGCGTTCAGGCCGTAATAAAGGGATTCCCCCGGCATAAACAGCTCCTGTGTCGTAAACGGCACAAAGATCGCAGTAGATGTCGTGGTCAGCGCCCGTCTGATCGGGATGTGGTTGATTCCAAGCGGCAGGCTGCTCATCAGCCCTTCCTCCTGCATATAGTCCAGGCGTCTTAACGCACAGTTATATTTCTGCGCAATTCCCGCCACCTGGAACACCGCGTCATCCAGCTCCTGCTTTGCTTTGGCAGTATTCAAAAACGTCACCGTCACCAGGAACATCCTCTCGTTCCGGCTTTGCAGATCGTCGAGCAGCTTCTTCGCCTCACTGCCATAGGTTGACAGGTCGGACGGAATGATGTCCATGTCATATCCGGAGCGCACCGCTTTTTTCTGTTCCTCAATCTTCATTTTGTTGATGTCCGTCACCTTGCTCTTTACGAGCTTGATTGCCTTCATCTGGTCAAGGGACTGGATATGGAGGTTGATGATGAGGCTCTTGTCAATGTCCAAAAACTCCGCCAGCATCTTGTCCGTCAGCTCAGGTGCCAGAATCTGCAGATAGGACGCCGCTCCATAAGTATCGCCCATCATAAACTCCCTGCCGGATTTGAAGAGGAAGCTGGTCGGAGCGACAAAATCCTTCGTTCCCAGGCCGGTCTTCAAAATCTGGTCATAGGTGAACGAGAACGGCACCGTGTTCTCCGGGTTGAAGGTCTCATAGAGAATCTGCAGGCGTTCCACGCCGTTCAGCGGGTACGCGATCACACCAAGCACTTTGAAGTTGTTTAAAATGTCCGCCTCAATCCGCTCCAGCTTCGGCCTTGCTTTCATCAGGCTCTCCGCCTCGATGGAGAACGTGATGTACTTCGATTTAATCAGCCCATTGTTCCCTTTCGCCAGCTGGTCCTGAAGCATCTGTGCGTACTCCATACGGACGTCATCATAAGCGTCGTTCTGCGGTTCAATGCGGATCACATTCTCATACTCCCTCATGTTGCTCTTATGGTTGATAAAAGAGAGCTGGAACCGGATCGTACTGTCAAAGTAGTTGAGGAAGTCGCACCAGTTTTCAAAGATGGCGTTCTTGTCCTCGTTCTGCGCTAACTGGTAGTTGATGTCGTAAAAGCGGATTGTCTTGGAATATGTGTGTTCCGCTACCCTGCAGATGCCGTCCCTGCCCATCTCCTTATACGCGATGGTGTCCTGGACGGTCATACGCTTCCGCGCTGCCGCTTTATCCTCCTTTTTTCCGCCGCCTTTCCCCGGCTTCTTCCCGGCGTTCTTCGTTTCGCCATAGGTCTTAATCCCGCCACTCTTTTTCCTAGCAGGACTGTTCCCTGCTTTACCGGGGCTGCCTTTCGCATTCCCAGAGTCGCCCCGCTTCTTTCCGGGACTTCCTTCCTGGTTTTGTCTACCGGATGTCCCCGGTTTGCTTTTCTTCCTCCAAAAGAACCGCACCCCCTTTTCCGTGGATGCCTCCAGTGCCGTCTCCGCAGATGCGGCTTCATACAGGTTTTCGGTTTCATAACGCCGAACAGCAGGCTTCTGGAACCGTACCCGGAAGACGTTCTGCAAAATCTGTTCCAGGTGCATCCCGTCCTTCTCATACATAGCAAAGAGGAACTCCGGCAGCATCAGAAGCACCATCCCGGTTGCCGCGCCGCTTGTGCCGATGTAGTTTCTCGTCAGGAAATAGAACGGGATTCCCAGCGCCGCGCCGACCACGATGCAGATAATCTGGCGCAGGGTCAGGTTGAATGCAACCTTGTTTTTCACCTTCGTCAGGTCTTTTGGAATCGTTACATATGCCATTTGCTTACCTTGGGCAGCAGGAACCTATCCGGCAGGGGAAGGGCCGTCCCTGCACCCATTCCTTTCTTTTAATTTCCCCCATCAGTGTGCATTGAATATTGATCGGCTGAGTGTCCCGGTCCTCATCAGGCTGAAGCATAGGATGACGGTATACGCCGCCACGCCGAACAGCGATGAATGGATGTTGCCTGTCAGTGAGACGGAAGCGACAAGCGCCGCGTAAATCCCGACGCAGACCATCATCAAAAACGCCTGAAATGCCAGGGCGAACAAGCCCCTGAAATAATTTGTCCCTATCTGCCCCCATTCCCGGTTGGACATGGTTGCGAAGGGTATCGGTGCAACCGAAGTGTACAGATAAATCTCGATCATACGCCCGTACAGGATGACTGTAATCAGGATCGACATGATCTTCATACAGAAGCTGACGATAAAGGTCTCCATCACAAGGACGAACAGTTCCCCAATCCCCATGGTCTCCATGGTCGTGTCAATGGTGGCGATCATCGAACTGATGTCAATCGTTGTCGAGCCGCTGATTGCTCCGGCGGCACTGTTGACTACGCTCTGGCCGACATCAAAGACTGCCATCGTGATTGTCCATGTATTGCTGACGATATAGACGGCTATCCACATCTTGAAGAAATACTTGAAGAACATCCAGGTATCTATCTCATGCATATTGTTCCGTTCCGTCAGCATGGAGATCAGCTCATAGCACAGGACCATCGTAATGATGATCCCGGCTATGGGTACAATCACCGTATTAGACAGGTTCCGTACCATGCTGTAAATGCTGCTGTTCCATCCCTGCGGGGGTCATCCCAACCTGGGAGGCAATCTCACCGGTCTTTTCGTTGACATCGGTGAACATCGTCTCCAGGTTGGA
This sequence comes from Clostridiales bacterium, assembly GCA_021200895.1. Lineage (GTDB taxonomy): Bacteria > Bacillota > Clostridia > Oscillospirales > Oscillospiraceae > Onthomonas. The sequence goes on from JAJQFX010000020.1 coordinate 10,242, forward strand.
ATCCACCATACCTGTAAGGAGATTCCTCATCCACTCGTCGATTGCATTAAAGATTTGATCGAACATGGATTCTCTCCTTTCTCAAGCCTCAGAACAGGGTTGAAAGAACCGGAATCAGCTGGGTGCCGATCAGGATTACCCCGCCTCCTGCCATAAGCTGTTTCATTCCCTGGCTCTTTGCGCCGGGATTGTCATTGCCGTAACCTTCCATCAGGTTGATAACGCCCCATACACCGAGGCCAGCCCCGATTGCAATGACCAACGTCTGCAAGATGCTAATTGCGCTAGTAAAAAATGCCATACGGTTAGTTGAAACTAACTTTTAAAATCTGGGGTTTTACTGGTTTTTCTCCGGATTTACATAACAATCGGCCAGGAAATGCGGCTTTCCGCATCCCCCAAAGTTAGCTTCGTCTCCTTTCAATTTTTTTGTTCACCTGACCGATGTTCTGTTTTGTCCAGGCAGCACTGATAAATAAGCAGATCAAAAAGGCAAAAAAGAACCGCCAAGAATCATCCTGACAGCTCCAATCAATCCTTATATTCTGTTTTCATCACTGACAGCCTGTCCCATCAAGGCTCAGCCCGGATGGGAGGAAGATGATGCTTCCTACTGGCTGTCACTGTTCCCATCGTCCTCATCCCCTTCCTGTTCGCTATCCGCGTCTTTCTCAGTTTCCTCATCCGCACAGTTGTTATCAGAGCCAAGTTCAGCCGAAGCCGAATCTTTCTGCTCATGCTCCCGCAAAAACCAGATATTCAGGTTCTGGAACGCTGCCAGCTCCCTGTCCACATTGATACAGGACGGCTTTTCGAAAATCTTTTCATAGTGCTTCGGAAGAAGCCCACCCCTTTGAAGCGCATTTTCAATCTGCTCTTCTGAGGTTTCCCCCAGATGGCGCATCCCGCATATCCCATCGCTGTACTGAGACAGAATCACCAGCTCCCGGACTTGGCAGATGTCATAGCGCTGCAGGGCGTGGATCACACGGACAGGAAGGCCAAGGCTCCCAATATCCTGAAAGTAAAGATGTGAACCATCCATCGCTTCAATACAGAAGCGGTAACTCTGCTCCATCCACAAAAGATGCTCACGCATAAACTTCTTTCTGACTGCATAGCCCTGAACTACATAGCGAAGCTTCCCCCCTGTTGTTCAGGTTCAGGAGCGACTGACTGATGATGCTACGGATGCGGTTCTCTGTCAGGCTGTACTTTTCCGCAATCTTTTTCATGCTCATACAGTTCACATATCTGTCCGTCATAACCATCCGCTCCCGCTCCGTCAGGAAGCTTTCCAAAAGAAACGCAAGCCCGTTTTTCTGGTCTATTGTCAGCCTGCTGTAGTCAAGTCCCGGTTCCAGACGACAAACTTCATTCAGGTGCAGTGCCTCCAGTAAGGATTCCGGATAATGTATTGTTCTTCGCATTTATTTTTCCTTTCCGCTGCTCACTCCGCAGCTGCATCTTCTTCTGTGACTTCCACTTCGTAGGAGTCAAATTCTTCATCGACGCCCATCTGCAGGTAGTGGTTGATGTATTTCTCCACATCAAACGCATTCCGGTCATCGTAATCCGCAAGCTCTTTATAGCGTTTGTGCCTTGTGATGTCGTACTTGTCGGATAAAAACGGCCTGACACCCCTCACCTGCAGGATGCACTTATTCCCGTCCATGACGGAAAGCTCATCCCGGCTCATCAGCTCTTTCCCGGTCTTCTGATAGTTCAGGCCGTAGGAACGGCTCTGCCCGCGTGTATCAGAGGTGTTGAACATATCAATCGTCTCTTTCCCCAACGTCTCCGAGATTTCTTTCAATGTGCTGCTCTCCTTGCCGCCGAGGAAAAGCATGGTGTCGCAGTTGCCCGTGATGGTCTCTGCCGCATCCTTATAGATCGTCTTTAACTGGCTCTGTGACTGCAAAATAATAGAAGCCGAGATTTCACTGCTTCTGATGGTTGCAATCAGCTTATCAAATTTTGGTATGGTGCCAATGTTGGCAAACTCATCGAGCAGGAGCCTCACATGGAACGGGAGCCTGCCGCCATGCTCATCATCTGCCTTGTCACAGAGCAGATTGAAAAGCTGGCTGTACATGATTGCCACGACAAAGTTGAACGTATCGTCGGTGTCGCTGACAATGACGAACATCGCCGTCCGGCGCTCTCCCAGCATATCCAGCTCCATCTCGTCATAGGCCATCAGGTCGCGCAGCTCCTTAATGTCGAATGGGGCTAACCTGGCACCGCAGGAAATCAGGATGGATTTTGCCGTTTTTCCGGCCGCAAGCTTGTACTTTTTGTACTGGCGCACAGCAAAATGTTCCGGGTTCTTCGCTTCCAGTTCCTCAAACAGCTCATCAACCGCGTTTTTGAACTCTTCATCGTCTTCCCTGGCTTCACTTGCGTTGATGAACTCCAGGAGGGTGGAGAAATTCTGCTCTTCCTCCGGCGCTTCGTACCAAATGTACCCGATCAAGGCGCAGTACAAAAGCCGTTCTGCTTTCACCCAAAAGTCCTCGGCTGATTTTTCACCCTCACCCTTTGTGTTGGCGATAATTGTGTTGACCAGCTTTAAGATGTCCTTTTCACTCTTTATATAGTGGAAGGGGTTATAGTGCATGGATTTCCGGAAATTGATTGTATTCAGCACTTTTATGACGTATTTCTCCTTCTCAAGCATCCTGCCACATTCGATGATGATTGTCCCCTTTGGGTCTGTAACCACATAGGAGACCTTTTCCGGCATCTGCATCAGGTTCGGCTTCACATAGAACCTTGTCTTGCCGCTGCCACTGCCGCCGATCACGATCACGTTCTTATTTCTGGCGTATTTTGGCTGTTTCGGTCGGCTGCTCATGGTCAGGCGCTCCGTCTGCGTCAAAAGGATGTTGTTCTCGAATACCGGGTCGATAAATGGCTCAATATCCTTTGGCGTCCCCCAGCGGGCGGACCCGTATTCCTCTCCCGGACGGTATTTCTTCGCGTTGCTGCGCCTGTACGCGATCACTGCGTAAAAGATGCCGGCTCCCGCAACACCCACGCCCAGGTCAAAGAGGTGCAGGCTCGGCAGCGGATTTTTGAATGCCAGGTTGAAGTTCTGGAACAGCACCCACAGCCGCGTCACCAGCGAACTGCCCGTGCAGTGACGGTACAGCCACGCTTCTTTCTCCACAATGTAAAAGGCAATTACATAGGGAATGGATTTTGGCAGGAGCTTTTTCACATCAATCCTCTGCAGCTTTTCCCGGACTGCCGCTTTTGCCTTCTTCAGCCAGCCATTCCCGCCGCTCTCATTGGACGGCACCTTTTTGGGCACCTGCTTTGGGGGCGCATTGGATTTTTTCCTTACGTCCGTACTCATAGCGACTGCCCCCTGTCTTTCGATTTCTCCTTCTCTCGCTCTCGGTGCTGCGCCGCCCGGTCTTTCGCCAGCTGAAGCTTCTTGCGGATGGACACTTTCGGCTTTTTCTGCTTCTGCGTTGAAAGACCGGCGTATTCTTTAAACGCCGCTGTCATCACATCCACATCCTTCGCACGGAAGAACACCATGTACCGGGGCGGCTCCGTCGAGCTATCCTTTTTCAGGCTGTAGTCGATGCTGTACTTGCGCGCCACCCGCTCAAAGGATTTGATGTTGTTATCCGCAATCTCGATATTGGACAGCTGGCTGCCCTCCCTCATCATTTTTTTCAGGCTCTGCTTCCCACGGGAAGCCGCCTGCCCGGATGCCTTCTGTGTCTGCTTTTTCTGCTTTTGCTTTTCCATCTCCGAAACCAGCTTTTTTAACGCCGCTTTCAGGATGTTTCCTGTGATTTTGCCGCCCTTGATACAAAGGGAAATTGTCTTTTCATTCACTTCCTCCTGCAACTGCATCACTTTCTTTCTCCATGGTAGGAAGTAAGCCCTCCTCTTTCAGTTTCCCATACAGGAACAGCCGCCCTCTCTGCGTCCATTCCGTCTGCATTTTTGTCTCCATTGCCCCATTACTAAGCGGAATCAGGATTGTCCGGCTGTATGCGTACCCCTTGTTTTGATATTTTGCATAGAGTACCCACTGTGTCCCGACACGGTACTGGATACCCATGTCCCGCAGCTTCCGGTTGAACGCCACTGCGCTCATTCCATAGTCCTTTGCAATCTGCGTAGTCAGCACCAGCGACTGTGATTGCAGGACATAATCCATATACCGGGCTTTCGGCTGCAGCCTGCTAATCATCTGCTCCCTGTCTTCCAGCTGCGCCCCCAGGTTCGTGTTCTGCTGCTTCAACTGCTCCACAGTCCGGTTCGCCATTTGGAGCGCCCGCGCCATCACAAGTTCCGGCGTGTTCCACGCTTCCTCGACCTGGATAAAATACCGCCTAAACTTCCGTCCGAGTTCCGTGCGCTGAATCATGCACAATTCCTTCGCCATTGGAATGGTCAGTTCATGATCCACTTTGTTCTGACCGCCGTGCATCTCGCTATCCAAATTTGAATAGCGAGTTTTATAATCTGTTCCTTCCGCAAATCCATACTCACACATACGTTTAAACCAGGTAGAGTATTGTGTGCTGATGCCAAGCGCCGCGTGAAGCTCCCGCCCGCTTACCATAGGCTGATCGCCCTCATAGTTAATCTGAATCAATTCGTCCATTTTACTTCCTCCTGTCTTTATCCACCGCCGCCATACATATCATGGTTGACGAGCGCACTATAATGACTGTTGATCGTCATCGGCGCGTTATATAGCGCCGCAAGCAGATACTGCTTGATGTTGCGGATTTTTGTTGTGTTCTCCCTCATGCAGGAAAGCACATATTTGATATGCTCCCCGTTCAGCTTCATCATCTGGCTTTTCACCACCTGGGGCGGCTTGTCGTCCCCTGAAATCCGGATTGTCTTCCGCTTAGAGCAGACAGCCTCGACCAGCAAGTCCAATATCTCATAGAGCTGTTCCCGCTCATATGGGCAGTCATGGAGCAATGCATCAAACTCTAGCTGGTCTAAAAAATACGCTTTATAATATGTGTACTCATCCATCCCATCCGTTCCATCTGCCCATCCCCCGGAGTGTCCGGAACGATTGATAGATTCAGTATCGTTAAATTCAGTATTATTTATCTCAGTCTTATTTGTGTTTGATTTTCGTGATTCTGGAATCATGGTTTTCATGACCCCAGAATCATGATTTTCATGATCCCAGAATCCTGATTTTCGGAATACCCCGTTAAAATTCTTCACATAAATCATCGCCGGTTTTCCCTGTCCCGATTTTTTTTCTTTCAATCAGACCCTTTGTCTCCAGCTCCACAAGCAGCTTTGTTGCTTTCTGGTTCGCGCACCTCAAGTCTTTCTGAATACTTTCCAGCGTATAATAAATAAATACCCTTCCTTCTTCATCAAGCCATTGATTTTTGCTTGACAACTGCACCCTGTCCAACATCAGACCATAAAGGACTTTCGCGGCAATCGACAAATCATCAAAATACTGCTCCGTAAAAAGTGCCTTCGGCATCCGATAGAACGTGTACTGGTCGCCCTCATCCCCGTAAATAAACGGAAAATCCAGCTGCTCCTCGCCGCTCATCGTCCCACCTTCATCTCCCGCAAGATTTTCATTAAGCAGTAACCGATGCAGGGAGCGTCCCTTCCATATGGACAGCCCTCGCAGCTCTCCTCAGGGTCTGTCAACCCCTCTTCTTCCAGATAAAAACAGGTCTCAAGGTCACATCCTTTCCTCCCGCCCAGCCAGAAATAGCAGTAGGCGCAGTCTTTTGGCTTATCCTCCGCGTACTTCACTTTTCTTTCACCCATCGTCTGCCGCCTCCTGTTCTCTCTCCCTTATCAACTCATCCATGTGCCGGTCAGACAGCGCCCCGGCGCGGATACAACAGTACATGATTGCAGCTGACGACAACGCAGCCGTGGCAATCAGAAATTTCACAACCATCCGTGCCCACATCCTTTCTGTAGATTTTCATCAGGCGAGCGCAGCGCGAATCGCATGTTTCCGCACTCACCTGATATAACAAAAATAAAAAGGGCGCCTGCAAACTTGTACGGTGTCTGCAGACGCCCATAGTCGTCTTATGACTTTACGTCATCTGCTCCTTCTCTTCTTCTGTTCCACCAAAAACCATACCAGGCAAAGCGCCATCCCAAGGAGTCCGGTTGCTGCCAACGCAAGCCACAGCGCCAGATTGCTCTCATCTCCGGTCTTCGGCGTTTCTGCCGGGATGACTGTCGGGGCTTCATCATCCTCCTCCGGCGCGTGGGTGTTCGTCACAACAAAGCTGTCATCACCCTCCGTAATCACAGAGGCGTAGCCACTGATTGCGTCTTCTGAGAGCGTGTACACGATTTCCACACCGTCCGCGTAGACCGGAATCCCGGTGAAGGTATAGCTCTGGTCAGCCGCATCCTTGGCGATTGTCCCGTAATACACGGAGCCGTCCGATCCGGTCAGAGTCAGGTTCACATCTGCGCGAAGCCCGTCTTTATCGTCCTCGTCGTCCCAGACCTTAATGACTGTGATGTCCTTCGTCTCCGGCGTATGGCTGTTTGTGATGGTGAAAACATAGCCATTCCCTGTGGTTTCTACAGCCGTCTCATAGCCGTCTACTGTGTCTTCCACAACCGAATAAACGATAGTCTCCCCTTCATTCCAGTAAACCGGGAGATCGTAAAATACGCAGACCCAGCCGTTTTCCTCTGTCAGCACCGCCTCATAGGTGCTTCCATCTGTACCGGTCAGCGTCACAGTGATGCTCTCCGGACGGATGCCGTCCTGGT
>JAJQFX010000020.1:17112-32633 GCA_021200895.1 Clostridiales bacterium
CTCTCCGGACGGATGCCGTCCTGGTCGTCATTGTCGTCCCACACCTTTATCACTGGGATGGACACCACCTCCGGCTCATGGGTGTTTGTAATAGTAAACAGATACCCGGACTCATCCACCGTATAAGCGGTTTCATAGCCCTCCACAGCAATCTCTTTCACCGTATAGATAATCAATGTGCCGTGGTCATAGTAGACGGGAAGTCCGCTAAACAGATAAGAGTATCCATTCTCCGCAGTCAGCTCTGCTTCATAGGTGCTGCCATCCGAACCGCTCAGCGTCACCGCGATACTCTCCGGACGGATACCGTCCTGGTTATCTGCATCGTCCCACACCTTGCTCACGACCACATCCGTCACAGCCGGGATATGGTTGTTGGTCACGGTAAAACTGTAACAGTCTTCGCTGGCAATAACCTCATCGGTATAGCCGTCCACTTCCTCCTCCTGCAGGGAGTAGGTAATCAGCGCACCTTCATTCCAGTATACGGGAAGGTCGGAAAAAGTATATTTCCAGTCGCTGTCCGCGGTCAGCACTGCTTCGCGCACCGTGCCGTCCGAGCCGGTCAGCACGACTGTGATTTTCTCTGCACGGACACCGTCCTGGTCGTCATTGTCGTCCCAGATTTTCTCCACCGGGATGTCCACGGTCTCGATCTCATGGGTATTGGTCACGACAAACACATTCTCTTCGTTGGCGTCACCAACCGAGCGTACATATCCGCTCACCGGGCTTTCCACCACGGAATAGGTGATCTTCTGCCCCTCATTCCAGTAAACCGGGAGATCAGTAAAGGTGTACTGCCAGTTATCGTCAGCGGCGATCTTCGCTACACGCTCCGAGCCGTCCGAACCGATCAGTTTCACTTCAATGATTTCCGGGCGGACACCATCACGGTTCTCATCATCGTCCCAAACCTTCACAACGGTATACTCCGTCGTTTCCGGCGTATGGGTGTTCGTGACCACCATGGTATAACCGTCCTCCCAGCTGCCGTCCATCGCAGAATAAGTTGTCGTATAGCCGTCTACTGCATCCTCCGTCACGGAATAGGAAACTTCCTTCCCATACGTATAAGCAGGAAGCGCCGCAAAACGATATGTCCAGCTCTCCGATCCGGAACGGATAGTTGCGCTTCTTGTGACTACTGTGACAGTTTCCCCTGCATCATTGGTGATGGTGCCTGTAAGGTTCAATGTCACATCACTGCGCAGTCCGTCCTGATCGCCATTGTCCTTCCATGCCTTCGTCACTGTTACGGTCGTGGTATCCGGCTCATTTTCGACTGTCAGGCTTCCATCCAGCGTCTCGCCGTCCACGGTGACATAGCTTGTCCAGCTGCCATCCGTCGATCTGCTCTTTACTTCCACCGTCCAGGTCTCATCCGTCTTCTGATAACCGTCCGGTGCCTTGTACTCGGACAACTCATAAGTGCCAAGCGGCAGACCGCTGACAGCTACCGTGCCATCTTTACCGGTTGTCAGATAGCAGCTTTCATTTACCTTGCTTCTGACTCCGGTATAACTGCCGTCCTCGAAGGTCAGGTACTTGCCATCCTTATCCTGCATCACGAAAACCGCGTCTGCAAGCACCACGTTGGCATCTGCTTCTACCTTCAGGATGGTAAGGCCCGATGTGAACGTCAGAAGCCCGATGTCGTTGTGGCTGCTCTCATAGAGATAAGCGTCCATCTCGGAAAGTTCGGGCAGGGCAATACTGCTGATATACGCATTTTCAAGCCCGGAGCCGTCCTCCAGGACAGTTGCGGCGGCATCCGAGTCCACCGTATCATCTGTCCCCGCGTCCTGTACGGTCAGGCCGTAGCCGTCCAGCCCGGTAAAGACCACATAGTAGGTTCCCGCTTCCAGGTTGGTAAAGCTATAAGAGCCATCCTTCCCGGTCTTGACAGATTCCACTGCATCCCCGTATACGTCATAGGCGGTATAGAGCTTTGTGCCGTTTACCGTCAGAGCCGCTTTTGTCGAGGAAGCAAAGCCGGAAGCCGTAGTCCGGTACAAGGTCGCCGTAATCCCGGACAACTGGGTCTCGGAATCGTCCCTTACGCCGTCAACGTCTGCGTCCAGCCACGCGATACCGGAAACATCCCGCTGTGCCACATGGGTGGATACCAGGACACTGGTAACAAAAGAGGACTGGTCGTCGCCGTACTCATAAAACATATTGCAGTAAACATCGCCAGGATTGTTGCCTTCCGTAGAAACGGTAACGTCAAAGGAGATGTTCTCTTTGGAGGACAGAGTGCCAAGGTCAAAATAGAAGGCAGTCATGTCCTCATACCCGGATACATCCAGCGTCGCGGTATAATTGGTGTAATCTACCGTTGCATTCTTCATCAGGTCCGTCCAGGAGCTGATGCTTGCCGCTCCGGTCACAAGGTCAGAAGCGGATGTGCTTACACTGCTGTCCGTCACATAAAACGCCATGCTGTCAATGTCCTTTTCAAAAGAGGACACCGCGCTTGAAAAGTCAATCGTGATGGACTTCACGCTGTAGCTTCCCGCAAAGTCTGAACCCATGTTGTCACCGCTCACCGGCAGAATGTCCGCCAGTCTGGTGCCTTTCTGGTCAGCTTCGGATTCATTTGCAAACAGGAATGTCCAGGTAAACGCCCCATCCTGTTCAATCAGGTGTGCGCCCACCTGTTTGGAAATACTGATGGCCACCAGCTTTACGATTACCAGGGACGTGGAACTGTAGTTGCCAAACGCAGCCTGCTTCACACGGTTGTCCCCGGTGCTGGCGATTGTGGCGGAGACCGTAATGGACTGGTTATTCGTCACATCATTCATCGTCCCGGCATGTCCAATCGTGCAGGAGAAGGTAATCGCGTCCAGTGCTGCGCCCACTGTCACATCAGGGAGCGTGTAGGTAAGTGTGGTCGTGCCGTCCTCGTCCGTTTCAATCTCCGGTGTGATATAAGCATCACCCCACATGGAACTTCCCGCGTTATAGGTCAGGTCGCTCGGCAGCGTCACGGTAACAGTTACAGTAGTCATCCCCGCCGTCGCTTCGCTTCCAGTGGAGGAATTGCCGTCCACCTCAATATAGGGCTGGACAGAGTAGGTCACTGTTCGCTCCCCGGCGTCCATGTCATAGACCGCCTTCGTCTCCCCGTTAGAACCGGTATCAGCAATGCTAATGTCCACCGTGGCAGTCTCGCCGCAGATCAGGAGGCTTGTACCGCCATAGAACCCGGTGACGTGTATGCCGGAAATGATGTTCCCCTCACTGTCATACTCGGTCTTGACGTAGTAAGCGTCCGTTGAAGACGATTTCCCCATCGTCGCATAAGCAGAGCTGCTGCAGTAGGCTTTGTAAAGGTCATAGGCTTCGATTCGGTCTGTATCCAGCGAATACTCAGAGGAACCGCTTACCTGTGTCATCGGATCAACATCACTGTAGGACGCCCAGCCCTCACAGACTGCCGCATAGGTCTCCCCGACAGTTGCCGTATCCTTTACAGTCAGGTCGATCATATACTGCGGGAACGGCGTCCCGCTGGCAGTGTAGGAAACGTCAGCCACCCAAAAGACACCGACACAGATATAGCCGTCCGCTTCCAGCTCGTCTAAATCCGTATAAAAATGCAGGCTGGAATCGTTCATCAGGGTGTCGCTCATCTCCTGCTCACTTGACCAGCTGGAGGAGCGCCCGACGAAGTAGCCGGTGTAGGAATAAATCTTGACAGAACCGGTTGCCCGTCCCGCAGTGGAATAATAGCTGCTCGTCCTGTCCACCTCAAAGGCATCCGCGTCCCACTTAATCAGTCCGATAACCGTCTCAACGGCCTCGTCGGTTGATGTGGTAATCTTCTGCCAGAGCCTTACGATGCTTCCCACATAGCTGTAGGCGTTGCCTGCAGAATAGGAGCTTCCCAGCTGATAGGTCGCATTCGGCTGCTGTGAATGGCTCGTTGCGCTCGTCGTGGTAAAGTTGACGCCCACGTTGATGGAACCCGGCGGCAGGAGTACATAGGTTTTTGCAAAAGAAGCCGTCGTGTCATATGCTTCACTGTCAACAGCGAAATTGTCCGCTGTCACCTTGAAGTACACATTTGTGATCTCATCCACATCTCCATACGGGAACTGCAGGACTACCTGGATCACACCGGCAGAAATACACGCCTGGTTTGCCTTATAGGTCGTCCCGCCCGTTGTCCGTTGGTACCAGGTGTTATTCGCAGTCGGGAAAATATAATTCTCTGTATCTACCGTGTAGTTTTTAATCGTCACATGGTAGACCAGCGGATTATCCTCATCCTGCGTGATTGTCCAGTCGCCGCCGTCGTAGCAGGAATCATAAATGGTGGAAAGAGAACAGCATCCCAGCACATTGAACGGTGCCGCAGAATACGCATAACCGTTCTGCTTTACAAATGTCCTGCCCCATTCACCGGTTGAGGAGCTTCGCTCGTTTTCATCATAGTCCCACATGACAGGGGTATATCCAGACTGGTTGCTCAGCAGCTCGCCCGCAGAGTTCATGGAATACTCATTCAGGGTAATGTCAAAGGTAATCTCCCCGGTTGGGAACTCAAGCCCTTTTAACCCCTTCTCCACGGAATCGTTCTGCAGCATAACGGTGACGCCGTAGGATTCCATCCTGCCGCGGATGGTAGAAGCGCCGCTCACCGTATCCTGCGCCGAATCCCCACCGCCAGTGGAAAGGTCATACTCGCCGTAAATATCCATCTCGCTGGACTGGCTGATCTTAACAGCGAATTTTGCCGCCGCAGACACAGTAACCACATCCGGTGTTACAGATACCTTCTGTTCATCCGAGTTGCCCGCCATCCAGAGTGTAAACTCCGGCTGGATGGTCGTCCCATTTGTTGCGGCTCCGACATACAGCCCGACAGAGAGCGTCCCTGCGCCGGGGATGGTCATAAACTCCGCATTGGTCAGTTCCCTGTACCCGGTCAGCACCTGCTTCACTACATCCGCAGCGTCGTCATAACTTGTACCGGTTGTACCATCCGCAAAATAATAGGTAAGCACAGGGTCTACCATCCAGTTCATCGCGTCCATGTTGAAAATCGCCACATCAGGCGAACACGGGAGCGTGAACTCCACATACAGCACGCCAGAATCAACGGACATGTTCGCGTCTGTCAGAGCCGTCGTATAGGAAATCGTATAGGCCACATAGTCAAAAGAGCGGACAATGCGGTTATCCTCGCTGCTGTCGTCCCCTGCTTCATCATCGTCATCAAACGGCGCTGTGCCGTCCACGATGTCGATTACGGAAAGGCCGTCCACATAGCTTGTGTTGTCGGTGTCGTCCGCTTCCAGGGACATCACGGAAATAGCTGCTTCGCTTTCCGTCTCGGATTCTGTTTCCGTATCCGTTTCAGTTTCCCCTTCATCGGAATCTTCCGTTTCAGTTTCAGTCTCTGTTTCTGTGTCAGTCTCTTCGTCCGCAGTTTCGGACTCTGTATCGCTTTCAGAAACATCCTCATCTTCCGTCTCAGATGCAGCCAAAGCCGTTGACACGCTTTCCACCGTCAGAGCTTCGGAAGTGGTTTCCTCACTCTCTGTCTCAGAAACCTCCGCCGATGGGTCTGGGTCAGCGTCCTCGTCACCGCCGGAATCGTCCTCACCGGACTGCCCGTCATCCGAAGCTGCCGTAGCAGTATCCGATGCCTCTTCACTCACGGTGATCGTCCTGCTGACTTGGTAGGAAGGATTGCCGCTATAAGGCTCCACATAATAGACCGCCTTATATGTATCGGCGTGGCTGGACGAATAAGCCTGCCCACTGTCGCTCTTCGCTTCGTGGAGCGCAACCTTTACTTTTTCGGAGTCATATTCAATGCCGTCAAAATCCGATTCCGCATCAAAATCACTTCCATATTCCACTGTGATGTCGCTGACAGTGACAATCTCGTCCTCCGCCAGCTGGTTCCTCATCCCATCCAGTTCCGGATACTCTGCTTCAACAGCGGCAGGCTCCGCCGTTTCCGCTGCATACGCCGTCAACGGCGATACGGTGGCGGACAGGATGCTCACCACGGAAAGGATTCCGGAGAGAGCGCGTTTAAAACAAGTTCTCTTCTTCATAAAGTACCTCGCTTTCTAAAATCAGTAAATATGCTGCGATGCTATGCAGCGGGTCATAATCGATTGGCCTCACGAAGAGGCTGCTTCAGTCTGCATTGGAACCACATCCTTTCTCATATATATTTGTGCCTTAGAAAGCTCCTGCGGATATGAGCAGGACTTCTTTCTGCTTGTCTCCTGTCTGCTATCCGCAAAGAAAAACAACAGCACATTCATAAGGCGGAACTGGTACCATCCCCGGCTCCGCCCCATGGTATCTACTGTTGTTTCGTAGGTATTCTAATTTGTGTTTTTGCCTGTGTTCCCCTCAGACCCGTTCCTGTCCCGTTTCTTCCGCGACGTATTTCGCTGGCAAGACGCGCGGGGATGCGCATTCAATACCAGGTATCCATCTGAGCAGGCTATTCAATTTTCAAGGTGCCTGAAGCGGCTGATTTTTTTACCCCTTCACTTACCTGCGTTTTGAAGGGCCTTTTGCCGTCATGTTTTTGCGAAAAAATTTGTAAACTTTTTATGAACGAGCGTTTAAATACTCAGTCAGCCGCTCCTCAAAGGAACACCCGCCTGAGAATGTAAGCTCTACAACAAACCCCTGGTCGGCGTAACGATATGGATTCCCGATCTGCCGGATAAACTCGTGAACCCTCTCTGCATAAGGAAGTCCTGGAGCAACCTTCACATCATCCATATCTTTTAATTGCCCCCGTTCCTCATCTGTCCTGTTCCTTTTATCCGCGCACAGTTTCATTTCCTGTTCCATCAGTCATTCCTCCATCTGTGTCATCAGCTTCTGAATCGAGATGTTTTTTCATCTTCCTCAACGCACTTTCCATCGACCTCCAGGCATTTTTCCGGTCAATACCCAAATCGTCCGCGACTTGGGAAAAGGATTTATCGCTCCAGAATTTACCGATTACGACATCGCGCTGTTTCACCGTCAAGCGCTCCATAATCCGGGCAACCTTTGCTTCCTGTTCTCTTGCAGACAGAACATCTTCTACAGAACCAACCCGGTCTAATAGTTCCTTCCATTCCTCGGATACCGCGCTGTAGGAAACAGTGTGGGCATAATACCTGCGCTCAGAGTTATCGTTTAAGTGGTCTTCCCCTTCGATAACAAGGCGGACATACCAGGCTGCACTTTCAAAGCTTTCGCCATCCACTACCTCCTGTGATCCGGCACGGCTACTCTCATACAGATAATCCCCGCTGTCCGGGAACGGGAACACCGTCGAGCCAATCTCACTTCGGTACAGCACATATCCGTTTTCATATACGGTGACAGTTGCCCCCGCTACGCTGCTGCTGATCAGAACCTTCTTCTCTGATTGCAATAACCCCTTATACTTCGGTGTTTCTCTTCCTTTTTTCGGCAGTACATTCAACCTTTTTCTCAACTCTCCCAATGTCAGCACCTCTGGCCTTCCTTTCTGCCTTACGGCACAGGTCGGTCAGATGCTCTTGTGGGAAACAAAAAAAGGCAGCAGGAAAGGGCCACAGACCAACCCGTTTTTTAACGGGAGCCTGTAACTCCTCCTGCTGCCTTTGCAGCCGGTTCTTTGTATGTAACTTAGAACCTCACTGTTTGCTTATCCGGGGATAACCCTCCAGCCGCACATATCGCTGGTCAAAACCTCCAGCATATTTCCCGGCTCTGTCAGCGCCATGTGCCTGACAGGAATATTCCTGCTTCTTGCCAGCGACATATCCTTCGCCATATCTTCCGTGAGGGTGCTTCCAATCAGCCACACCTCATCCGCCTGCATCAGCCACTCCAACGCCAGCGTCCTGCAGTCCGTCTGTTCCATATCGTCGAGCGTGGCAAGGAAACGGCTGAAGTACAGCTGCGGCGCAAGCGGCAGATAGCCCAGCTTCGCAAGCATCCTGCAGGCCATGCGGGCAGTTTTCACATCCGCCTCCCATACCCGCTTCTGAAACTCATCCATATCGCGCTCCAGCCGATACGGGGAACACACATACACAGTCGTGATCATTTTCTTATTCTCCATTAGAAAACCTCTCCTTTATTTTCAATGTTCCAACGGCTCTCGCCCTCGGACGCATATATCATACTGATTTGCGCAGAATCTTAAAAGTTCACGGCGTGAACCCCTAAAACGGCCCCTTCTGGTTCTCAAAACTGTTCAAAAAAGCCATTTATGGGCTTCACAGCCGTTCTTTTTTCGTCAAATTCCCGTCAAAAACGGTTCTTTCCCCTCCCAAAAGGGGTTCACGGCGTGAACCCCTGCTGCAAAAATTTTTTATTTTTTTCAGCGCAGCCCTGCATTATGGTGTATAATATAGAGACGGCGATTTGCAGGGAGGCACTTTTACATCATGCCGGTCACGGGCTGCTCTCCTGCGGTCAGTGTTTTAGAGAAAGAAATGAGGAACCACAACGATGGCATCCAACAAAGGGCGCATCCTTTTCCTGCTTCAATATCTGCAGGACAATACAGATGAAAACCACGCAGTCAGCTCCACTGAGCTTGTGGAACTCTATGAAAAGAACGGATTCAGCGGAAACCGGAAGACGGTCAAAGATGATGTCTAGGAACTGATTGCCGCCGGGTATGACATTTATGAGGAAATCGGCAACGGCACCAGCACGATATACAGTTATGTGGGGAGAGTGTTCGACATCCCGGAAATAAAGATGCTGATTGATGCGGTTTCCTCTGCACGATTCATCAGCTCTACAAGCAGCCAGGAGTTGATTGAAAAACTCACACGGCTTGCCAGCCGGCACGCAAAGGACAGCCTGACTGCCCGTGTCTATCCGTCGGACCGCGTCATGGCAGCAAGCCAGAAGCTCTATTATGTGATCGACACCATCCTCCAGGCTATCGACCAGAAGAAAAAAATACGGTTCCAGTACCTCGACTACAATCTGCAGAAGGAGCCGATCCTGCACAATGACGGGGAATACTACGAGTTCTCCCCGTACTGCTGTGTATGGAACGGGGACCGGTATTACCTGTTAGGACATCTTGAGAAGCGCCCGGACAGGGTCAATCCCTTCCGCATCGACCTGATGTGTATGCCGGAAATACTGGATGAGGACGCAGTACCGCCGCCGGAGGATTTCAACCCCGCCGAATATGCGGCAAAGGTCTTTCGGATGTTCAACGGGACTTATGAAAGCGTCACCCTGGAAGCGGATGGCAAGCTGATGAAGAAGTTCATTGACCGGTTCGGGGAGAATTTCCGCTCCTGGCCGGTATCCGAGACCACTTTCCGCGCCGAAGTCGAGGTCGCCGTCAGCCCCACCTTCTATGCATGGCTGTCTGAATACAGCGGGCAGATAAAAATCGTAGCGCCCGGTGCTGTCCGGTCTGGCTACATAGAACACTTGCACAAACTGCTTTCTTCCGCACAGGAATAGCTAAAAATGACAAAACCCCGGAAACAGGGTGGTCGAATTTTTGACCACCCTGTTTCCGGGGTCATTTTTGCCCTTGAAATCGGGAATCGGTTGATATATAATCTCTCTATCGGAATTGAGCTATTCCAATACAGTTAAAAAAAAGAGGTATTAGAAGATGCGGCATAAAGATGAAAAATTGATGGAGCAGATTTTCGAGTATGTGGAACAGTTTACGGTAGAAAATCTCCGCTCCCCAACCACAACTGAAATTGCAAAAGCAGTAAAAGTGGCGCAGAGTACCGCCTACAAGTACCTGGTCGCCATGCGGGAAAGGGGGATGCTCTCTTACAAGGATGGTATCATCTCCACGAAAAAGACCCGCAACTTGATGCTAAACCAGAGCGTGGCTGTGGCAGGAAGTGTTTCCTGCGGCCTTCCGCAGCTGGAGGAGGAAAATATAGAAGAATACATCACTCTCCCGGCAAGCCTGATCGGGAAAGGAGAGTTTTATGTCGTACATGCAAACGGGGATTCCATGGTTGGAGCCGGCATTGATGATAATGATATGGTGTTAGTCCGCAAACAGACGGACGCGAACTACGGCGACCTGGTAATCGCGTTAGTAGAAAATGAGAACACATTGAAAAGATATATGTATGACAACGAGAAAAAACGGCCATATCTCCATCCGGAGAACCCCGATTTTGAAGATATATATCCGGCCTCCCTGTCTATTCAGGGTGTAGCCGTCCATGTAATTAAGCGTCTGCGGTGATGCCCACTCAGAACCGCAGTGCCATAGAGATATTGAATACATAACGATCAGCGCAGAGGGCAGGCAGCGTTTTCAGATGCTTCGGAACAGCCCGCCCGAACAAAACTCCTCAACGGTTTTCATTCCCTTTACCTGTTGAGTGATGGCTTTTTTATTACTTAAACAAAAAAACGTGAGGAGATTTCCAATGAACTACTTACCATACGATCCGGAGCCTGAATATGAGGGCTTCCCGCCCGACCTGTCAGACATATCCGCTCCGCCGGTTGACAGAAAACCATATTATCAGGACTGCCCTGATATTTGTTCCCTCGAAGATTACTTCCGGGATCACTTCACCCATGAATACACAGTATTTTTAAAACAGAAGCTCGCATTGCGGGAACTGCCGCTTGGACGTATCAGCCACAACGTACCGGAACCTGACACCATAGTCGTGACGGACGCCAACATCACTACGATCCATTTTTCCGCAGTAGACAGTGAACATATCCATGTGGAGGCACTGGTACGCGCATACGTTTATCTCTCCGTCATTTTGGGAGAATCCCAATATACGGATACCGCCAGCCAGCTCTACAAGATCAACGGGAGCATGACCCTTTGTGACGATGGCTATGAATACAGCCTGATCGAACAGGCCGGCATTTACGAGTGCTGGGACGAAACCGTGTACCGCCCCCTGACCCGCTATCTGGTTCCCTTCTTTTACCGTGGGGAGCTGGACGCGGAAGCGGAACGGATTTTGCAGCGCTACTATCCGGAAGCGCTCCAGAAGCCGACCTGTCTGGATAAAGCACTCCTGTTGAAACGTCTTGGGCTGGAATGCAGATATACAAAAATCACCACGGACGGCTCCATCCTCGGACAGCTCTTCCTGGAAGATACTACTGTCACGGTCTACGATAAAAACAATCGCTCAAAGCGGATGTCTGTCCGCGCAAACACCATCCTGATCGATGTGGAAGCCGCCAGGGACGCAAACGGAGGGCGCGTCAATCCGACCATCCTGCACGAGTGCGTCCATTTCCTCCTGCACCGGATGTTCTAACGGATGCAGAAGATTTACCAGTCGGAAATCCGGTGCTTCTCCTGCCCTGTAGAGCTGACTGTCTCCAAAGATTCCCCGGTCTACTGGATGGAATGGCAGGCGAACCAGATGGTACGCAGACTTGCCATGCCGACCGAGCAGACCAAACTCAAGATCGCTGAAACAATCTCGAAGAAGGAACGGAACCATCGGCACAAGGACAGGCTTAAAGTCATTGAAGCAGTCATCGAAGAGCTTGCCGAATTTTACTGCGCCCCGAAGCAGTCTGTCAGACAGCGTATGATCGAACTCGGCTACCCGGAAGCGCAAGGCGTACTGAACTACTGTAACGGCGGCTATGTGCCAAATTATTGGGTTGACCCCGATGCCATCGCGCCAGGGCAGACCTACACGGTCAGCCTGAACGCCGCCACAGAGGAATATTCCCGCAACCAGTACTTTCGCAGCCGCATAAATTCAGGGAAATACGTTTATGTGGAATCCCACTTCTGTCAGAACAGCCCGAAATATGTCGAGCCGGATGAGAAGGCCGGGCTTCGCCTGACTGACTATGCGCGTACTCACATGAACGAGTGCTGTCTCGTCTTTGATGTCGGCGGTGCGCAGGCAGAATACAAATACCGCAGCGACTCCCTGAAGCGGGAAACGCCGTCCGTCTCCGGATGTGTCATCTTCTATCCGGAAAAGAACAAAGTCGAAGCAGAAGCGCAGCAGGAATCGCCCCTGGATGCCGCCAACCGCATCTCAGCTATTATGGATGAACTGCCGACAAGCCTCGGAGCTACCCTTGTCTACCATATGGAGCGCCTTAAGATCACCAAGGAGAAACTGGAGGAACTTTCAAACGCGTCCATCTCGACCATCCAGCGTATCCGCTCCAAAAATTGTCCGTCTGTTTCTCTGCAGTCCACCATCGCGCTGTGTGTAGGGATGAGCCTTGACCCGGAACTCAGCGAGGACATGGTGGAAAAGGCAGGATACCGGCTCCGCAACACCCCGGAGCAGACGATGTATAAGATCATCCTACGGAATATGTACATGGCATCCGTCGACACATGCAATGCGGCGCTGGTCGCATCCAAGATGCAGCCGCTGACGAAAATGTAATGTCATCTTCTATCGGCCCTCTGCTGTTGAGCGTTTACGGCTGCTTTAGGACAAATAGGAATGGTACCGACCATTGATTTACAGACAAATGATTATGTTATAACCGGTGAAGGGGTTTTGATTTTCATGGCAGAAACAAACCCCTTCAGGGCTGGGAAATTACCTCGCCATTGAGGACCGCCTGCATCAGCTCTTTTGCGGTGGCCACAGTCGATTCATCCGGTATCATCACATAAGCCGTTATGCTCATGGAGTAAGGCACCTCAGAACCGTTGGAGCCGTCTACACTGTAGGTAATTACCTCCCAGTCCGCGCCGGTGCTGAGTTGGTCGCTCACCAGCGAAGCAATCAGTTCATAGGACAGGCTAGTTTCAAAATTGTCCTCCACAGCTGACAGAAGCGAACTGTAGTTCACCAGAATACTCGGAGAGATGGCCTTCTCGAAGATGGCCTGAATCAGTGCCATCTGATTCTTACCGCGCTGCCGGTCGCCGGTTGCAAAGGCGTATCGCTCACGGGCAAAGGCCAGCGCTTGCTCACCATTCATATAGTTGTACCCCTCCACGAACGTATACTTCTTGCTGCTTGAAGTGAAAGCGTATTCGGAATACACGTTCACCCCACCCAGCGCGTCAACAATATCCTCAAAACCCTCAAAGCTCACACGGAAGTAATAATCCACGTCAATATCGTAGAGCATAGCCAAGGTGTCCATGCTGACGGAAACACCATAGATACCCGCATGGGTCAGTTTGTCCCTCGCACCGTTAGAGATGGACAGGGGTACATAATAATCCCGCGGCGTGGAGACAAGGAGTATTTGGTGGGTCTCCGTATTGACGGTGGCCAGAATGTTAACATCGCTACGACTTTTTGCCTTTAGCCCGTTCCGGCTGTCGATACCGCTGATGTACAAGGTAAAGGCGTTATCCGTCTCCGACGCCACAGCGGACTCAGCATCATCTTTCTCCACCACTTCTTCCACTTCCAGTCCGGTAACCTCCCGAATCCGGTCGTCAATATCCTCGTACCCTTCTATCTCCGCAATCACATCGAGATAGGCATCATTCAGGAGAATCGCCCGACATTCCTGATTATACAAACCGTCCACAAGTTCCACCAGGCCGTCATATTCTGCGGTGACAATTCCCGTGTTCAAATCCTTATTAAGTTGCTGAATTGCGCCGTCCGTGATGGTTCTGTCCAACTCGGACAGAATGCCGAAAGTGTCTTCCTCCAGATCATTCAGAGTTTTCGCGTCATCTTCCGTAAGAACATAGACACCAACATGAGTCACCTCTGTGTTGACCGTTGTAATGGTATTCAAGGCATTAGTGAGTGTATTCAGGGCGATAATCGCATAAATCATTATCACTGCCATTAGAATACTAATAACCGCCCCTACGGCAAACCATCCTGTTCGCCCTGTCCGGTGAGTCAGGAACCCCATAAGCACCACCAGAGCCAACGGCAGAACTATAACTGGCACCAGGAACTTCACCGGAAGCAACGCGCAGCGCACCAGCACAGCGTCAAAAATCATCATGATTGCAATCAGGAGGCCAGTAACGATACCTCCGGGGATTGCAGACCCTTTATTATTTGCACACCTCAACGTATTTTTAGAATCAGCCACAAGTTATCAACCTTTCCACAAGCGATGGATTACTTCCTACAAATCACTATACAAATCCTCTGCATACACGCCGCGCTCAATAATGTTGATTCCTTACTGCAAATACCCTTTTTCTCTCTGCGCCTCTTTAAATGCGCACACAGACAAACATTTATAACAGCGAATACATTTCTCTGCATCGACTATCGGGTAAAGAAATCCCTCTTCATCTTCTTCCATTAAGATTGCTTCTTTCGGACAAACAGCATAGCATGCAGTACAGCCGCAGCATTCCTCTTTTCTGTTATATAATTTTGGTAGCTGTCTGTCCATTGCTTTCACCCTTTCACGATTTTTGCGGCACGTTTCTTCAAACTGCGCATTTTCTTTTTTACTGCATTTAAGCATCCATAACCGCCATATCTTTTAGCGACTATTCCAAAATCATCAGCATTGAAATCCCTCCAAAATGCGTCCCTGTTTGCCGGCCGTGGAAACGGAGCCTTCAATGGAGGTTGCATACTGTCCTCAATTCTCGTTGCTTTCCAAATTATCTTCCCCCTGCACTTTTCAAACACTCTCTCACCTTTATCGTTATTTACCAGCACAAGAGAAACCCCTTTATTGTCATCAAACTCCGGCGCAGCTTTTTCAATGCTCCAATAGTCCGCAATAGTAATGTCTCCGGGATGCTTCACATCTTTGTATGGACACTCATAACAGCAAGGTCTTAACACCGTATGCCCATAAAACAATGTCTTGAACACCTGGCCACTCACTCTACTTCCATCATCCATAGTCAACGTCTCGGTATGCGCCCTCCAGCCGAAAGTCCCTTTATCTCTGAAATCAACAGCTACTATTCTTTTGCCTGTCTTTTTCTCCTGCCATTCCAGATATTTCGTCCAGACCTTCTTACTCGGAACGCCGTGACAAACAATATCAACACAAATCAAATTCTCATATTCTCGGCCAAGGAAACTTCGTAGTCCGGCAACTTGGCAGGATGTCCCGGAGAAAAGGACACTATTTCCTTCATCCAGATCTATTTTAACGTTCTTATATGTACTACCTAACTCGCTCTGGATATACTTAGAGCCACACATCTGATTGCGCAAGTATGCGCCGTCCGCCCTGACATGAACCGCTCTGAAATCTTCGGTAAGCACACAGCCATACACGATGCCGCCACTTTCCAAAACCAAATCTGACAGAGCTGTAAAAATCCCTCCAGACCGAGAAGCCTCCCTTACCGATTCATCCTGATGCTTGACCGCATAAACTTCCGGTCTTATTATAGCGTTTGGTCTTGTGACACCCTCCATTATGCCGCCCTCCTACAGAAGTCAGGTGCAGCAATGAAGTAAATACCATAAACGGTCTCTGAAAAATCAGCATCAGAAACACATATGTCAGTTACGCAATACCCCCCCCCGGGTTTTTGGTTTGGGTGGTTTTTTGCGTTTTTTGGGTGGGGGGGGTTGGGGTTTTTTTTGATGGTTATTGGGTGGGGGTTGGGCTGGTTG
>JAJQFX010000274.1 GCA_021200895.1 Clostridiales bacterium
GCCCCTCCCTGAGCCGCCTTCTTTCCCCCATTTCTTGGCGGAGCAAGAAATGGGGTCCGCCGGGAGGGCAAAAACGTAGTTCCTTCATCAAACCTTGTCTAAGGAGTGCAATCTCCTTAAATTGATACCATTCCGCCTAAGAGAAACTTGACCGCTCCAAAAATCCATCCTCGACTATTCCCTCCCCTTGTGGTAAAATGAATCCAGTCATTCACCATGAGGGGAGGTCATTTCATGGGCGGACAGACAACCGAATCCAATTCCAAGCCCCTGTGCGTCGGCCTGCTGGCCCATGTGGACGCGGGGAAAACCACCCTGACCGAGGCCATGCTGTACGCCACCGGCCAGCTGAAAAAGCTGGGCCGGGTGGACCACGGCGACGCCTTCCTGGACACCGACGCCCAGGAGCGGGAGCGGGGCATCACCATCTTCTCCAAGCAGGCGATTTTGCCCCTGGAGGGGCTGGAGGTGACGCTGCTGGACACGCCGGGCCATGTGGATTTCTCCGCCGAGATGGAGCGCACCCTCCAGGTGCTGGACTACGCCATCCTGGTCATCAGCGGCACCGACGGGGTGCAGAGCCACACGGAGACCCTGTGGCGGCTGCTAAAGCAGCGAGGCATCCCCACCTTCCTCTTTGTCAACAAGATGGACTTGCCGGGCAGCGGCAGAGAGGCAGTGCTGGAGCAGCTCAGGCAGCGGCTGGACGGCGGCTGTTGCGACTTCTCCGTCCCCGACCCGGAGAGGGAGGAGGACATCGCTGCGGCGGACGAGGCCCTTTTGGAGCAGTATCTGGAATCGGGAGCGTTGACGCGGGAGGCCATCGCCCAGGCTGTCGCCCGGCGGACGGTGTTCCCCTGTTACTTCGGCTCGGCGCTGAAATTAGAGGGGGTAACGGCGCTGCTGGACGGGCTGACCCGGTACACCCTGCCGCCCGCCTATCCCCCGGAATTTGGGGCCCAGGTGTACAAAATCTCCCGGGATGGCCGGGGAAACCGGCTGACCTGGCTGAAAGTCACCGGCGGCAGCCTGCGGCCCAAGCAGCTGCTGACCAACCGAGGAACCCTGGGCCGGAACGGACACCCCGTGCCAGAGGGGGAGGTCTGGGCGGAGAAAATCGACCAGATCCGCCGCTACTCCGGCCAGAAATTCCGGCAGGCGGAGGAGACCCCGGCGGGGACGGTTTGTGCCGTCACCGGCCTGACGAACACCTTCATCGGCCAGGGACTGGGCAGCGCGGCAGGGGGCCAGCCCTCCACCCTGACCCCGGTGCTGACCTATCGGGTGGCGCTGCCCCAGGGCTGCAACGTCCATGAGGCGCTCCAGAGGCTCCGGGAGTTGGAGGAGGAAGACCCGCAGCTCCACATCGTCTGGCGGGAGCAGCTTCAGGAAATCCATATGCAGCTCATGGGCGAGGTGCAGCTGGAGGTGTTGCGGCGGCTGATTGCCGACCGGTTCGGTCTGGCGGTGGCATTTTCCGAGGGGAGCATCCTCTACCGGGAGACCATCACCGCCCCGGTGGAAGGGGTGGGCCACTTTGAACCCCTGCGGCACTACGCGGAGGTGCATCTCCTGCTGGAGCCGGGGGAGCGGGGCAGCGGCCTGACCTTCGACACATCTTGCAGCGGCGATGTGCTGGACCGGAACTGGCAGCGGCTGATTTTGACCCATCTGGAGGAGAAGGAGCATCTGGGGGTGCTGACCGGCTCCCCCATCACCGATATGAAAATCACCCTGCTCACCGGCCGGGCCCACGAGAAGCACACCGAGGGCGGCGACTTCCGCCAGGCCACCTATCGGGCCGTCCGCCAGGGGCTGATGCAGGCGGAGAGCCTGCTGCTGGAGCCCTGGTATGACCTTCGGCTGGAAGTGCCCCTGGAGCAGGTGGGCCGGGCCATGACCGACCTGGAGCAGCGCAGCGGCTCCTGCCAAATCGCGGAGACGGGGCAGGAAACCGCGGTGCTCACCGGCAGCGCTCCGGTGTCCACCCTGCGGGGGCACCAGACGGAGTTGGCCGCCTACACCGGAGGCCGGGGGC
This sequence comes from Clostridiales bacterium, assembly GCA_021200895.1. Lineage (GTDB taxonomy): Bacteria > Bacillota > Clostridia > Oscillospirales > Oscillospiraceae > Onthomonas. Next base: position 2,039 of record JAJQFX010000274.1, read on the forward strand.
GGCTGAGCTGTACCGTGTCAGGGTATCAGCCCTGTCACAATGCGGAGGAGGTCATCGCAGGATTGGGCTACCAGCCGGAGGCCGACCTTGCCAACACGCCGGACTCCGTGTTCTGCGCCCACGGCGCGGGCTTCGTGGTGAACTGGCGGCAGGTGCCGGAGTATATGCACCTGCCTCCCTGGCAGCCCCCGCAGCCGGAGCCGGAGGAGGCACCCGCCCCCATGGAGGAGCGGGGCAGGCGGTTCCGTGCGGCCCAGGTGATGGACAAGGAACTGGAGGCCATCTTCGCCCAGACCTACGGCCCGGTGAAGCAGCGGCGGGCCTTTGAGTCCCAGGCCCGCATCCGCACGGAGGAAAGCCGGAGCAAGCCGGTGAAGCTGAAGGAGCAGCCCCTCCAAACGGAGTATCTGCTGGTGGACGGCTACAACATCATCTTCGCCTGGGACGAGCTGAAAGCCCTGGCCAGGGAGGAGTTGTCCGCCGCCAGGGACAGGCTGCTGGACATCCTCTGTAACTACCGGGGGATGCGCCGGTGTGAGGTCATCGTGGTCTTTGACGCCTACAAGGTGAAGGGAGGCGTCGGCTCGGTGGAGCGGTACCGGAATATCCATGTGGTCTACACGAAGGAAGCGGAGACGGCGGATATGTACATCGAAAAGGCCACCCTAGACCTGAGTAAACATCATCGGGTGCGGGTGGCCACGTCGGACGGCCTGGAGCAGGTCATCATCCTGGGCCACGGCTCCCTCCGTATCTCCGCCCGTACCCTGTGGGACGAGGTGCAGGAGGTGGAGCGGGAGATCGCCCAGGCGTTGGGAGGCTGACGAACCATGACGTTTTTAGAGGAACTCAGGGCATATCCCCCCTGGAACGAGCAGGAGGAACGGGATAAGGCGTCTATCCTGGCCTTCGCCGCCCGGAACCCGGACTGCCTGCTGCGGGAAAATCTGGCGGGCCACTTCACCGCCTCCGTGTGGGTGGTGAACCCTCAGCGGACGAAAACCCTGATGGTGTACCACAGCCTGTACCAGTCCTGGTCCTGGATCGGGGGCCACGCCGACGGGGAGGCGGATTTAGCCGCCGTAGCCCTGCGGGAACTGGCAGAGGAGACTGGTGTTGCCGCCGGGCGGCTGGTGTCCCCCCGGCCCTGCTCCCTGGAGCAGCTTTTTGTGGCGGGCCACGAGAAGCGTGGGCAGTACGTCCCCTGTCATTTGCATTTTAACCTCACCTGGCTGGTGGAGGCGGAGGAGACAGTGCCCCTCCGCCCCTGCCCCGGGGAGAACACCGGCGTCCGCTGGCTGACCCCGGCCCAGGTGCGGGGGATGGTCAGCGAGCCGTGGATGCTGGCGCGGGTCTATGAGAAGCTGATGGGGCGGTATCTTATCGGCGTATGAGGGGCTTCGGAACGAAAAAAGGCGCACAGGCCGTATGGCCTGTGCGCCGTATCATTTGGCGGAACCCTTCTGTCTGCGTATCATAAGGGCAATCTCCCTGCCGAAGCAGAGGGACTTGCAAGCCGTCTATTGATAAGTCCCCGAACGGCAGGGGGCAGTCACAAGCAGGCTTTCGCATTTGTAAGTCGCCCGAAAGCAGGCGGCATAAACGGGTTCCGGCAGAATCGCCGGAACCCGTTGTAATGGCGGAGACGGTGGGATTCGAACCCACGTACCCTTACGGGTAACCTGATTTCGAGTCAGGCTCGTTATGACCACTTCGATACATCTCCACGCTCGTTGCTTTCCTATTATGCCACATTTCCCGCCGGTTGGCAAGTCTTTTTCTTGTCACGGCACGGGAATCAAGGTTCCGGTCAAGTGTACCAAGGCCCCTCAGTCTGGCCTGCCCACCCCTCAGTCAGCTTTGCTGATAGCTCCGCCGCGCTCCCTACCCTTTCAGGGCAATGTCATCAACTTAACAATTTATTTTCGCTTTTCTAAAGAAAAATGCGCTTCCGCACTGAAACTCAGATTAGCACGACCAAAGGAAAAGCAGAATGTTACCCAGCCGCCATGGGCGGCAGTCTCACCAGTGAAAAGTCACATCGTCTGCTGCCTGATAGACTACCTGATTGAGGGACAAGGCGCTAGCCGCCAGTGGGATAGGGGGAGG
>JAJQFX010000211.1:0-20148 GCA_021200895.1 Clostridiales bacterium
AGCTGAGCATCGGCTCCTCCAGCAAGAACACCAAGTTCATCCTGGGCCAGCTGGGCCTGGGCGACTTCTTTGACGCCATCGCCGACGGCACTGACATCACCCACTCCAAGCCCGACCCCGAGGTCTTCCTGAAATCCGCTGCAAAAATCGGCATCGACCCGGCGGACTGCGCCGTGGTGGAGGACGCCAAGGCCGGCATCGAGGCGGCCAAGGCCGGCGGCATGACCGCTCTGGCCCTGTTTGGCGACGCCAAGGGCTGCGGCCTGGAGGACTATGACCTGACCTCCTTCTCCGACCTGCTGAACATCCTGTAAGGGCGGCGGTTCGGAAAGGCAGAGAAGAACAATGTTACCATATGTCTTTGGTGTAGACATTGGCGGCACCGCCATCAAGCTGGGAGCCTTCCGGACGGACGGGACGCTGCTGGAGAAGTGGCAGATCCCTACCCGGGTAGAGGACGGCGGCAAAAATGTCCTGCCGGACGCTCTGGACGCCCTCCGGGGCTGGATGGCCCAAAATCAAGTGACCTGGAGCCAGGTGGAGGGCGTCGGCATGGGCGTCCCCGGCCCGGTGAAGCTGGACGGCACCGTGCTGCGGTGCATCAACCTGAACTGGGGGGAGCAGTCCCTTCCGGCGGTCATGAAGGCGCTGGAGCCCGGCATTTCCAAGTTCCGGGTGACCAATGATGTGAACGCCGCCACCCTGGGGGAGCTGTGGAAGGGCGCCGCCAGCAGCTGCAATAGCGCCGTCATGGTGACCCTGGGCACCGGCATCGGCTGCGGCGTCGTGGCGGACGGCACCATCATGTCCGGCAGCGAGGGCGCCGCCGGGGAGATCGGCCACTTCTGTGTGGACCGGGAATCCACCGTCCGCTGTAAGTGCGGCAAATACGGCTGCCTGGAGCAGTTCTGCTCCGCCACCGGCCTGCTGCGCTGCGCGAAGCTGGCTCTGGCCCAGCAGCCGGAGCGGCCCACCGCCCTGCGGGAGAAGAAGCAGCTCACCGCCAAGCAGGTCTGCGACGCCGCCCGGGCAGGGGATGCCCTGGCCCTGGAGCTGCTGGACGACCTGGGCGAGAAGCTGGGCTGGGCCCTGACCGCCGTAGCCAGCACCGTGAACCCGGAGATGTTCCTCATCGGCGGCGGCCTGTCCAAGGCCGGGGATGTTCTGCTCCAGCCCATCGCGGCCAGCTACCGGAAGTACGCGTTCCACGCCTTCCGGGATACGGCGTTCGCCCTGGCGGAGCTGGGGAACGACGCAGGCATCTACGGCTGCGCCAAAATGGTGCTGGGCTGAACAACATGACTTTCCATGACAACTGATTGCATATAGAAGGAGTTGAAACATTATGTTAGATTTTAGCCGAGAAGGCCAGTGGGAAATCGTCGAAACCAACTTCGACCCAAACGCCCTGGGCAAGGTGGAGGCCAACTTCTGCCTGGGCAACGGCTACCTGGGCCTGCGCTCCGCCACGGAGGAGCAGTACCTGGGGGAGACCCGTGACCTGCTGGTGGCGGGCACCTTTGACCAGTTCTCCCCGGAGGAGGTCACCGAGCTGCCCAACGCCGCCGACGTGACCAACATTGAGTTGACCCTGAACGGAGTACGCTTCGACCTGACCCAGGGGACCATCCACAGCTACGCCCGGACGCTGAACCTGAAAACCGGCCTGCTGAAGCGTGAAGTGGAGTGGAGTGCTCCGGATGGGGCCCGCTATCAGCTGAACTTCGAGCGTATCGTCTCTCTGAAACGGCTGCACACCATCGCGGCCCGTATCACCGTGACCCCCTGCCAGGATGCTACCGTCACCCTCCAGTCCGGCATCGACGGGCGGGTGTCCTGCGACGGCTCCCAGCACTTCACCGAGGGTCAGACCCGGTTCTATGACAAGAAGTACCTCCAGTTCATCCCCCGCACCATCCAGTCCAACATCACCTTTGTGGTGGATGCCACCCATCGGTTCTATCTGGGCGGGGCGGAGGAAACCCCCAAGAGCGACATCAACATTCTCCGCCGCCGGATGTACTCCAAGTTCACGTTTGACGTGAAGGCGGGCCAGACCCTGGTGATGGAGAAGTTCTCCAACGTCTACACCACCCGGGACAAGGAGGCCATTGACCTGACCGTGGCCCAGGTGCAGGAGTACGCCCTGGCGCAGCTAAAGGAGGACGAGGCCGCCGGATTCGACGCCCTGGCCGCGGAGTCCGCCGCCTGCTGGGCGGAGAAGGTGTGGAACCGGGTGCCTATCACCATCGATGGCCCTGCCTTTGACCAGCTGGTTATCCGCTTCGCCCAGTACCATATGCAGCTGATGACCCCCGCCCATGACAACCGGATGAACATCGGGGCCAAAGGCTTCTCCGGCGAGGGCTACAAGGGCCACACCTTCTGGGATACGGAGATTTTCCTCCTGCCCTACTTCACCTTCACCATGCCGGAGGTGGCCCGGAGCCTGGAGGAGTACCGCTACCTCTCCCTCCCCGGCGCTCACGCCAAGGCGAAGCACAACGGCTATCAGGGCGCGCAGTTCCCCTGGGAGTCCGCCTGGCTGGACGACGGCGAGGTGACGCCGGAGTACATGGGCACCGACATCGTCACCGGCCAGCTCATCAAGGTCTGGAGCGGCTTCATTGAGATTCACATCACCTCTGACGTGGCCTTCGGCGTGTGGCAGTACTATGAATGTACCGGCGACCAGGACTATATGGACAAGTACGGCTATGAACTAATTTTGGACTGCGCCAAGTTCTGGAGCAGCCGCCTGGAGCCCGGCGAGGACGGGATGCTCCACATCAACGATGTGGTGGGCCCGGACGAGTACAAGGAGCACGTCAACGACAACGCCTTCACCAACTACATGGCCTGGTGGAACATGGGCAAGGCCATGGAGTACACCGACCTGCTGAAAGCGGAGAAGCCGGAACTGTACGCCGCCCTGGACGCCAAGCTGGGCCTGGCGGAGTGCTACGCCAAGTGGACGGAGCAGCGGGAGAAGATTTTCCTGACCCAGCCCACGGAGGACGGCGTCCTGCCCCAGGACACCACCTATCTGACGCTGAAGGACATCGACCTCTCCAAATACAAGAAGCAGGCCCACGTCGGCGGCATCTTCAAGGATTACAACCAAGACCAAATCACCAAGATTCAGGTGTCCAAGCAGGCGGACGTGATGGTGCTGTTCTACCTGCTGGAGGAGCTGTTCCCCCACGAGGTCAAGCTGGCCAGCTGGGACTACTACGAGCCCCGCTGCCTCCACGACTCCAGCCTGAGCCTCTCCACCCACTCGGTGCTGGCCTGCGACATTGGCAACCCGGCGCTGGGCTACCAGATGTTCGAGAAAGCCTGTATGATTGACCTGGACAATGCCAACCCCCACTCCTCCGACGCGGGCATCCACGCGGCCTCCTACGGCGGCCTGTGGCAGTGCGTGGTCTACGGCTTTGGCGGCCTGCGGATGCTGGGCGGCAAGCTGCGCATCAGTCCGAACCTCCCCGAGGCGTGGAACAAGCTGGACTACACCATTCTGTGGCGCGGGCAGAAGCTGGCAGTCACTGTCACGCCGGGCGCGGTCTCCATCGTGAATGAGGACAAGACCGCCCCTGTCTCTCTGGAGATTTGGGACAAGCAGTATGAGTTTACGGATGCGCTGACCGTGAACAAGTAATTCCCCCGCCTCGTTGGAGGCAGAGCCAAGCCAAAGAAAAACCAGTGAGACGATTTTTCGTCTCACTGGTTTTCTCTGTTTGGGGTGGCGGCTCAGTCCGCTTCGTACCCGTCCAGGTAGTAGAAGCCAGTCACCGTCTCATCGTCGGTGCGCTGGAACAGACTGTAGTAGGAGAGATAGGAGTACTGGGTCAGCAGTTCCTGCTGCTCCTCCGTCAGTTCACTGCTGTCGTCGGTGATGTTGCCGTCCTTGTCGATATAGGCGATGGGGTTGATGACCGGCAGCTCCTCATACAGATTCGCCAGGAACTGCTGATAGCCGGTCATGGGCAGGTTGGTCTGGGCCACCATCAGGGTGCTCAGGTAGTTGGTGGAAATCATCACGTCCTGGGCCTCCTCGATGTCATAGTTGGCCCAGATGAAGAAGGGGGTGACGTACTGCTGCTCCACCTCGGTCAGGGTGCGGTCGTCCAAATCCTTGCCGTACAGGGCCTCATAGACCTCCGTGTCCAGCTTGCCCTGATGGTCGCCGAAGAAGACGATGATGGTAGGCTCGTCAATGCTGCTGTAGTAGGTGATAAGTTCCTCCAGGGCCTCGTCAGTAGCCCGCATCAGATCCAGGAACTGCTCCGTGGTCTCGTCCTCACCGGCCTGGTCCTCCCCTACGGTCAGGTAGCGGGTCAGGTTGCTCCAGCTTTGCGCGTAGCCGCCGTGGTTCTGGATGGTGACGTTGAAGATGAAGCTCTTCTCGCCGTTGGCGTTCTGCTCCTCGGTGATTTGCATAAGGGTCTGGAAGTCGAAAGAGTCGGAGACATAGCCCCGGATAAACTCCTTATTCGTCAGGTCGGTGGTGTAGATTTGGTCGTCAAAGCCCATGTAGGCGTACACCAGGGGCCGGTTCCAGCCGGAGGAATAGTAGGGGTGGAAGGCGGTGGTGCTGTAGCCCAGGGCGGTAGCCCAGGAGACCAGGGAGGGCTGCTCGTCCTTCACATACAGGTCATAGGCCACGGTGCCCTCCGGCAGGAAGGTCTGGGAGTTGCTGGTCAGGAACTCATACTCCACCGAGGCGGTGCCGCCGCCGGTGACCGGGGAGTACATCCAGCCCTTGATGGTGTTCTCCTGGAGGGAGTGGAAGAAAGGGCAGGTGTCGCCGCTGACATCAAGAGCGTCAAAGATGCTCATGTCGGCAAAGGTCTCGTCCATGATGCAGATGATGTTGGTGGGGGTGACGGTCTCGTCCGGGTCGCTGTCGTACTCCCCGGCCTCCAGCATTTGGGTGGAGGAGAAGTTGTAGTCCTGAATCACCTCCATGGAGGTATCCTCGTCTGCCTGCTCCTCCGTCAGGGTGGAAATCAGGTCGGTCAGCGCCTCCAGGGAGTAGCCGTCCAGCTCCTCCACGGTGCTGTAACGCAGGGCGATGGAGAAGTTCAGCAGGAAGCCGTTGCTCTGGGTCTTCCACTGCTGCACCTTGATGCCCGCGTTGGGCAGCCAGCCGGAGAAGAAGAAGGCGAAGATGTACCCCGCAGAGGCCAACCCCATCAGCACCTCCGGGAGGTGCTTCTGCTTCGGGAAGCCGGAGCGGCGGGTTTGGGGCACCATGACGAACTTGATGAGCAGCAGGTAGGCCACAAAGACCGCCAGCGCCCCGAAGAACCAGCCGTCGGGGGTGAAGTCATAGGTGCCGGCCACGTTGGCCGCCGTCTGCCAGGAGGTGATGTCCGAGGGGAAGAGGATTTTCCCACGGAACCGGATGACGTAGTAGTTCACCGTGCCGAACAGGAAGCAGAAGGTGGAGACTGCCGCCGCCGTCCGCCGCCTGCGCCCCAAAATCAGCCACACCACGGTGTACAGCAGGATGTACAGAGCCATGTTCATCCAAACTTCGGTAAAGTTCAGGTTGCTGAAAGGGTTCTTCTGGTTCAGCAGCTCCACCATCAGCAGGTTCACAAAGGGGCCTGCCCAGAACAGCACTCTGCTGACCCATTGGAGGACGGCGCCTTTGCGGTTCCGGAAAACGGCGGGGCAGCGCTGACCGCGGGGGGTGTTGGCGTTGGATCGGGTTTCTTTTTGCGTGTTCATTGCGAAGTACCTTTCTTCAGAGTATTGTGCGGTGAAATGCGTGTATGTCAAAGGAAATCTGAACGTCCAGCGCGCCGCACTGCGCCAGCCGCTCCGTCCCCTCTCTCGGCGTTTTCCAGTAGTAGGGGGTCATCTGGAACAGGTCGTGAATGGCCTCCTGGTCGGGCAGGTGGATGCATTTCTCCACCCGCATCACCCGGTCATAGCGGAACCCTTCGTAGGGGATGCGCTGCTCCTCGTTCCGGTAGGGCCGGTCATAGAGGATTTGCTTCAGCTCCCACAGATGCTCCGGCCCCGGCACCACATAGAGGAAGGCACCCCCTGGCTTCAGCACCCGGCGGAACTCCTCGATGGCCAGGGGGGAGAAGCAGTTCAGCAGCAAATCCACGCTGCCGCTTGCCACCGGCAGGCGGTAGGCGGAGGCCACGGCGAAGTCGATGCCCTTCTCCCGTTTGGCGGCCCGGCGCAGGGAGAATTTGGAGATGTCAACGCCGGTGGCGTCCACCGCCTTCCCCGCTTGGCACAGGGTATGATAGACGCCTGCGGTGTAGTACCCCTCGCCGCAGCCGGAGTCCAGCAGGGCAACGCTGTCCCCGGTATATTCCAGCGCCAGCCCCTCCAGCGCCTCCCGCAGGGGAAGGTAATAGTCCCGGGTGAGGAAGCGGTTCCGGGCCGCCGCCATGCCCTTATCATCGCCGGGGGCCTTGGAGTGTTTTTGGTTGGCGGGCAGCAGGTGGACGTAGCCCTCTCTTGCAATATCGAAGCTGTGCCGCCTGGCGCAGCGCCAGGCGGTTTCCTCCCGCACCAGGGGAAGCCCGCATACCGGGCAGCATAAAATAGACAACGATTGTCCTCCTTCACGCAAAAACAGCGTTATGACACCTGTCAAGACAAATTGACGCTTGCATTTCTGCCCTGTTCCTCTTATAATAGACAAAAAACCTGAAACGCATCTGAAACCACCGGAATCGCGTTCCCGCTTTGGGCGGCTCCGGCAAACCACGATGCAGCCGCGCACCCGCCCCGGGCGCAGCACCCACCGAAAACCTCTGCCGCCGCTTGGGAGGTTTTCTGCCCCCTATGCCAACGTTTAGCGGCAGAATGGAGATTTTTATGAAAGCTCAGACAAACTACACCATGCTCTGCGACTTTTACGAGCTGACCATGGCCAACGGCTACTTCCAGTCCCCCATGGGGAACCGCATCACCTATTTCGACGTATTCTTCCGCAGCATCCCCGACGGAGGCGGCTTCGCCATCGCCGCCGGTCTGGAGCAGGTCATTGACTATATCCAGAACCTCCGCTTTGACGAGGAGGACATCGCCTACCTCCGGGGGAAGGGCTGCTTCCAGGAGGAGTTCCTGGACTATCTGCGCAATTTTAAGTTCACCGGCGACATCTGGGCCGTGCCGGAGGGCACCCCCATCTTCCCCCGGGAGCCGATTTTGACCGTCCGGGCCCCGGCCATCCAGGCCCAGTTCATCGAGACCTATCTGCTCCTCTGCCTGAACCACCAGAGCCTCATCGCCACCAAGGCCAACCGCATCGTCCGGGCGGCGGAGGGCCGCCCCATCTCTGAGTTCGGCTCCCGGCGGGCCCAGGGCGCGGAGGGCGCTATCCTGGGGGCGCGGGCCGCCTACATCGCCGGCTGCACCGGCACCGCCTGCGTCCAGGCCGACCGGGATTATCAGGTACCCGCCACCGGCACCATGGCCCACTCCTGGGTGCAGATGTTTGACGACGAGTATACCGCCTTCAAGACCTACTGTGAGCTGTACCCCAACAACGCCACCCTGCTGGTGGACACCTACAACGTGCTGAAATCCGGCGTGCCCAACGCCATCCGCGCCTTCAAGGAGGTGCTGCTGCCCAAGGGCATTACGAAGTGCGCCATCCGGCTGGACTCCGGCGACCTGACCTACCTCTCCAAGAAGGCCCGGAAGATGCTGGACGAGGCCGGTCTGCCCCAGTGCAAAATCGTGGCCTCCAACTCGCTGGATGAGTACCTCATCCGCGACCTGCTCCAGCAGGGGGCCCAGCTGGACGCCTTCGGCGTAGGCGAGCGGCTCATCACCTCCAAGAGCAACCCGGTGTTCGGCGGCGTGTACAAGCTGGTGGCCGTGGAGGACGAGAACGGGAATATTCAGCCCAAAATCAAAATCTCCGAAAATCCGGAGAAGGTCACCGTCCCCCACTTCAAGAAGGTGTACCGCCTGTATGACAACGAGACGGGGAATGCCTTTGTGGACGTGCTGTGCGTTCACGATGAGGAAATTGACGACAGCAAGGATTTGGAGCTGTTCGACCCCCGCTACAACTGGAAGCGCAAGACCTTCACCAACTTCCACTCCCGCAGCCTGCAGGAGCCGATTTTCCTGGGCGGCAAGCTGGTGTATCAGTCCCCCGCCATCCATGACATCCAATCCTACTGCGCCGGACAAATCGACCTGCTGTGGGACGAGGTGAAGCGGTTTGAAAACCCCCACGCCTACTATGTGGATCTGTCCCCCAAGCTGTGGCAAATCAGGCAGGACCTGCTGAACCAGAAGCGGTTCTAAAAAATCCCCAGAGCGCCGGGCTATCCGGCGCTCTTTTTTGCACACTGGCGGCAAAACGAGGCACTAAGACGGAAACAGCCGTCACTCGGATGTGTAACGGCTGTTCGGGTCGTTTAATTGAATTTGTACACTTTTTGCACCAGATGGTACACCCGGACGGTGAGCTTCCGGCCCTGATAGGTGGGCAGCATGGTGATGGTCGCCAGGCTGCGGTGGCGAATCTTATCATAGAGGCGCTGGTCAGCCTGCTTCAGGTAGGCCCAGATGTCCGAGCGCTTTTGCAGCGCCGCGTCGCTGCCGTCGATGATCAGGAACATGGAGCAAATGCACATCATCATGGTCAGGTAGCGAACCATATAGGCCGCCACCTTCTTCCGGCGCTGGCGCAGCTCCGTCAGGTCGCAGCAGTCGATCATCAGCCGGGTGACCAGCAGCTGCTGGTCAATACGCTTCACCATCACCGCCTCGTTGACGCTCTGGTCGGCCCGGCCGATAAAGTAGCGGTACAGGTCCAGATTCATGTAGTACATGGTGTACACGCTGGGCAGGGGCTGATAGACGAAGATATTGTCCACATAGAAGGTGTGCTTGGGCAGCTCCAGCCCGCAGTCCCGCAGGAGCTGGGTGCGGTAAATGACGGAGTGCATCAGCAGGTATTGGCTGACCCCCCAGTGACCCACCTCGTCCCAGGTGAACACCTTGTCCTCCGGGAAGACCCTGTGATAGTCGACCGTGTGGTGGGTGCCGTCCTCCGCGTGCTCATAGACGTAGTTGGCGATGACCATATCCACCGGCTTGGGCTGGGCGGCGAACTCCCGCAGCTTCGCCATCACCTGTTTCAGCGCCTGCATATCCAGCCAGTCGTCCGAATCCACTACCTTGTAATAGACCCCTGTGGCGTTCCGGACTCCCTGGTTCACGCCCTCGCCGTGGCCGCCGTTGGGCTGATGAATGACCCGCACGATGGTGGGGTATTTCTCTGCATAGGCGTCGGCGATGGCCCCAGTCTCATCGGTGGAGCCGTCGTCCACCAGAATGATTTCCGCCTCCTCCCCCGCGCTGAGCAGCGTCTCAATGCAATGGGACATATAGGCCGCAGAGTTGTAGCAGGGGACGGCAAAGCTAATCAGCTTCAAGTTGATCTACTCCTTTGTAATCGTATCGGGTCGGCCCCGCCGGGGCATCCCCCTTGAAAACCGCCTAAAATGGGCAAAAACAGCGATAAACAGACAGCAAACGCTATCAATGCAGTATTATAGCACGTTTATTCCGCAAATGGAACCGGTTTTTCAAATTTTAAGAAATTTGTAAGACTTTACTGTCGGCGTCAGAAGCGGTGGCCTCCTCACGCCGCCAGCCCCGCCTTCTTCCGCCAGCTGCCGGACAGGTATCGGCTCACAAAGCAAATGACCCGGAACACCCAGTCCATCACCATGGCCATCCAGACGCCTATCGCGCCCATCCCCATATGGACGCCCAGAACGTAGCTGAACGCCACCCGGAACACAGCCACAGAGAACACGGAGATGCCCATGGTAAAATGTACGTCGTTGCAGGCCCGCAGCATATTGGGCAGCACGAAGGACGCCGGCCACAGGAGCATGGCGACGCCGTCGTGAATCAGCACCAGGGTGCGGGCCAGCTCCGTGGTCTCCGCCCCCAGCCCGTAGATGGACAGGATGGGGGAGAGCAGCAGGAGAATCGTGATATTCTGGACGGCGGTGAGGGCATAGGTGATGCCCAGCAGCCGTTTGGTGTAATACCGCACCTGGGCCTCGTCCCTGGCCCCTACGCAGCGGCCAATGACGGTGATCATCACCAGGCTCATGGCCTGGCCGGAGATGCAGCCCATGGCGTCCAGGCTGTTGGCCACCCCGTTGGCCGCGATTTGCACCGTGCCGAAGCCGGAGATGATGCTGACCACCAGCACCCGTCCCAGCTGGAACAGACCGTTTTCAATGCCGCTGGGGATGCCGATGTAGAAAATCCGGGCCACCACGTCCTTTTCAAAGTGATAGCGCTCCTTTACCAGATGGATGGTGAGGGACTGATTTTTCAGCATTTGGTACAGCACTACTGCCACCACGGCCCTGGAAATCAGGGTGGGGACGGCCACCCCAGCCACCCCAGCGTGGAGGGCATAGACGCCGATGGCGTTGCCGACGATGTTGATGACATTCATCAGGGCCGACACCTGGAAGGTGATTTTGGAGTTCCCCATGGAACGGAACAGGGCAGCGCAGCAGCTGTACACCGCCAGGAAGGGGAAGGACAGCGCCGTAATCAGCAGATAGGTGATGGCGTCCGCCAGCACGTCCGCCTCGATGGAGCCGAAGAACAGCAGCAGGATGGGCCGATGCAGCAGCATGAACACCGCCGAGACCGCCACCGTAATGACCCCCACCGACACAATCAGCTGCTTGGAGGAGCGGCAGGCCGCCTGCTGGTTGCCGCCGCCCAGGTACTGAGAGGTGACTACGGCCCCGCCGGTGGCCAGGGCCGACAGCACGGCGAAAATCAGGTTGTTTATCATATCCACCAGGGAGACCCCGGAGATGGCCGCCTCCCCTACGGAGGACACCATCATGGCGTCTATCATGCCCACCGTGATAGCCAGGGCCTGCTCCAGCAGCAGCGGCCCGATCAATTTCTTTAAATCCTGCTTTGAAAATAACACGACCGATTCCCTCTCTCTGGATGCAGCGGTTTCCTGCCGATGGGCAGCGCCGCACCGGTGCGGAACTGAGTATAGCACAATGGCCCGCCGGTTGCAATCTCCGATTTTATCCCTTCCTTAGGACAGACGCACAAAGGGCCGCCCCACGGCTGTGAGGCGGCCCTTTGCTTGGAAAAGAAAAGAGAGGAGAAAAAAGAAGAACTTCTGTTCACAGTCTTATCATAGCACACAGGCACGGGGGGTTCTTGAACAGAATCCAAAGAAATTGTAAAGCCTTTATGAACGTCTGCCGAATGACAGAGGGGTCAGGACGCACTGCCGATGGTCTCCTGCAAGGCGGCCAGGGCGTCGAAGTAAGCGATATAATCCAGCTCCTCCAGAGCGTCCGCATAGGTGATGTCAGCGGAGGAGACGGCGGCCTCGATGGCGGCGCTGAACAACTCATCCGCATAGTCCTGCTTTACCTCGGACAGGTTTTCCTCCCCCAGGGGCAGGCGGAGCACCACGAAGTAGCCGTAGTCAGTGGCGTCGGTGATGCCCACCTCATACTCCTCCAGGGCCAGCACCGTGTCACCGAAGGAAAGGTCGCTGGAGGGGCCGACGTAGTACTCCTCCGTGTCGCCGTTCTCATTCAACTCCGCCTGCTGGGCCTGGAACTCCTCCACCAGTTCGTCGCCGCTGAGTTGAGAGAGGGCCTCATAGCAGGCCTGAGCCTCGGCCTGGACGGCCTCCAGCTCCTCGCCCTCCAGATCTACGGCGTTAAACAGGATATAGCGGCAGTTATAGTAGCCGTTCTCCTCAGCATACGCCTCGGTCATCTCGTCAGTGATTTCCTCCGAGCCGCCCTCGCCGTAGACCGCCAGCTGGTAGGCGTTGCCGTAGATGGTGCAGGTGAGGACGTCCTCCATCGCGCCCGCGTTGGCCCCCACATAGAGCAGGTCAGACTCCGTCTGCTCGGCCATGGACTCCTCCAGGGAAGTCTGATCCTCCTCGGTGAAGGCGATTCCGGCGTCCTCCGCCAGCTTGCGGGCCATCGTCAGCTCCGTGGACGCCTCCTTCGCGATTGAGATGAAGAGGTCGGCATAGGTCATGTCATCGCTGTAGCTGTCCTCCAGGCTGACATCGTAGCCGCCGCTGGTGAACATCAGCATATAGTACGTCTCATAGTAACTCAGGTAGTAGAAGAACATATCCGCCGTGATTTCCACCCCGTCCATGGTGATGACCACGGTGTCATTGCTCAGGACGCCGTCGGTCAGGTAGGCCACGCAGTCCTCTCTGGCTTCGGCGGGGACGGCGGCGAGGATGGCCTCCTCCTCGCTGGCGAGGCTGGAGCCGGAGGCGGATTCCGCTTCGGCGGATGTGCTGGCGGAGGAAGATTCCGCCTCGGCGGACGTGCTGGCGGAGGAAGTTTCCGCCTCAGCGGATGTGCTGGCGGAGGAAGATTCCGCCTCGGCGGACGTGCTGGCGGAGGAAGTTTCCGCCTCAGCGGATGTGCTGGCGGAGGAGGTTTCCGCCTCAGCGGATGTGCTGGCGGAGGAGGTTTCGCTGTCGGTGGCGCTGCTCTCCGCGCTTCCACCGCAGGCGGTCAGGGAGCAGGCTGTGGCCAGAACCAGCAGCAGGGCAAGGATCCTTCGTTTCATGGGGTAGCCTCCATTCTATATTGTATGATTGGGCCTTTGCCCGTCTAAGACGGGTAGGATACTACTATTTTCGCACAAATCGAATTGTTCGTCAAGAAAGAAACAGTATGTTTTATATCATTCTGCGTCAGGAAAGCAGCATACTGACCCCGCCAATGGCCAGCAGGTGCAGGGGGTAGAACCAGTAGAAGAAGTGCTTCAGCCGGCGGCTCCCCCGCTGCCCGTTGTAGGCCAGCAGCAGGAGCAGCGAGAGCAGACTGTAGGGCTGCACCCACCCTGTCTGGAGGGATGATAGCAGCAGCCCCACCCCGAAGCCCATCAGGGGCAGCCGCTCCCCCAGGAACCGGGGCAGGCGGGCGCGGCGCTCCGGCGGCAGGTCGCACACCTCGGCCAGCACCGGCAGCAGCACCCCCAAAAAGCCGTAGTCCACCGTGAACAGGGCGCACAGCAGATACGCCCCCAGCAGGCAGAGGGCTACCATCGCCAAATGCCGCCCGTCCCGCTGCCGCTTCCACCCCTGGACGGCGTACAGCACGCAGATGGACAGGGAGAAGGTAATTAAGACGTTGCCGTAAAGTTCCCCGTCATAGATATAGTAGGCCGCCACGCACACCAGACCCAGCCCCAGCATTCGGGTCAGGTAGGCCCGCCGGTCATGGGTGTACCGGCTGCCCTCATAGATGAAGTAGGAGAACACCGGGAAGGCCAGCCGCCCGATGATGCGCAGGGCAAGCACTCCGGGCAGCAGCTCCGCCCCAATGTGGTCTATCAGCATGGCAGCTGCGGCAATCAGCTTCAGTTGGTTCTGGTTGAGGCCGGCCATCGGCCGTTCTGTTTTGCTTCGTTCCATAGGCGCCTCCCTGGAAGGGTGTTTCTGTATAAGGTTATCATAGAAGGAAAAGCGGCCTCTGTCAACCTGCTTTTTCCCGGCGGGAATCTTCATAGAATCTTAATCCCGCTGGGGCCCATTCTCTGGTACAATAAAGGTGACACCGAAAGCCCACCCATCAGAATAGGAGGTCACCATGACGCTGCATAGCCTTTTGTTCCTGCCCCTGGCGCTGCTGTTGGCGCTGCTCCTTTCCGCCTGCGACAACCACGCCGAAGGGGATACATCCCACCCGGAGGACAGCACCCTGTCCGTCAGCATTGTGGAGGACGAAGCCGCCTCCGCCAGCGGGACGGATAGCGACCCGGCGGAGGAGGTGGACGTTTACCCCCTGCCCTTTACGGAGCAGGAGGATGTCTCCGATGCATACACCCCCATGGACGACGTACCCTGGGGGGAGGGGGAACTGGTCACGCTGAACTGCACCAACCTGGCGGTGGACGCCTACGCCGCCGGGGAGGAACCTGTCACGGTATCCGGGGCGGGGAGCCAGCTGCTGTTTTCCTGCACCTGGACGGAGGCGGAACTGACGGTCTACGTCGGCGTGCTGGATGAGGACGGCATCTGCTACTATCTCCCCCTCACCGGCGGCTCCGCCGCAGGGGTGTGGAATTTGAGCGGCCTCCCGGCGGGGCGGTACACCGTCTTTCTCATCAGCTCCAACAATGAGGAGGGGGAGACCTCCCTGGTCTATCAAATGGCGGAATGAACCGCCCCGGAAACGATGAAAAGAACCCCCAAGGCAAAAGCCTTGGGGGTTTGGTGGAGACTACTGGACTCGAACCAGTGACCTCCTGCGTGTGAAGCAGGCGCTCTAACCAGCTGAGCTAAGCCTCCACAGTGGTGACCCGTACGGGACTCGAACCCATGTTACAGCCGTGAAAGGGCCGTGTCTTAACCACTTGACCAACGGGCCATAATAGAGCCGATCCTGGGGAAACTTCTCCTGAACACAGTTGGCATTCAGGAGAAGTGGTAGCGGAAACTGGATTCGAACCGGTGACACCGCGGGTATGAACCGCGTGCTCTAGCCAACTGAGCTATTCCGCCATAGAGAACTGGCTTCGTTCCCACAGGACGGGTTTTATTATATACTCGTTGAAGAATTTTGTCAACAGTTTTTACGAATTTTTTCTTGCCTCGCTTGGGCTCGGTCCACCAGGTTCAGGCAGCCGTCCTCGTCAAACTCCAGCTTCTGAATGTCAAAGCGCTGGTTCTTCTGAATCTGATCCATCTTGACGGCGTCGGTGATGGTGCTGACAAAGGTGTAGCTGACGCCGTGCTTCCTGGCCCGGCCGGTGCGGCCGATGCGGTGGATATAGTACTCCTGCTCGTCAGGCACGTCGTAGTTGAACACCACGTCCACATCGTCAATGTCCAGCCCGCGGGCGGCCACGTCGGTGGCCACCAGCAGGCGGAGCTTGCCGTCCCGGAATTTTTGAAGGGTCTTTTCCCGCTGCTTCTGCTGGATATTGCCGTGGATGGCCTCCGCGTCGATGCCCTGCATCTTCGCCATGGCCGCCAGCCGGTCAGCCATGTTCTTCGTGTTACAGAAGGCGATGCCCCGCTCGTAGCCGCCGCCCTCCAGCAGCGCCGCCATAGTGGAGAGCTTCTCCTCCCGGTTGTCCAGCTTCACCAGGTACTGCTGAATGTCAGGCCGGTCCTCCGCCACGGGGCGCACCGTTACCTCCGCCGGATTCCGCTGGTACACCCAGGAGATGTCCATGACCTCCCGGCTGATGGTGGCGCTGAACAGGCCCAGGTTCTTCCGCTGGGGCATCATGTCCAGGATTTTGGTCACGTCCTCGATGAAGCCCATGTCCAGCATCCGGTCGGCCTCGTCCAGAATCACCGTTTCCACCTTGTCCGGCCGGACGGCCTTCCGCTTCTTGCAGTCCATCAAACGGCCGGGGGTGGCTACCACGATTTGGGGCTGCTCCTTCAGCTGCTTCAGCTGCTTCTCAATGGGCTGGCCGCCGTAGAGGCAGGTCACCCGGATGCCCGGCTTGAACTGGCTCAGCTCCCGCAAATCGTCCCGGATCTGCAGCGCCAACTCCCGGGTGGGGGCTAAAATCAGAGTGGTGACGGCGGTCTGGGCCGGGTCGGTATGCTCCACCACTGGGATGCCGAAGGCGAAGGTCTTGCCGGTGCCGGTGGGGGCCTTAGCTACGATATCCTTCCAGTCCATCAGGAAGGGGACGCACCCGGCCTGGATGGGGGTGGCTACCTCGAAGCCTTTTTTGCCCAGGGCCTGCATCACCTCGTCAGACAGGTGCAGCTCCTCATAGCGGACGGATTCATTTCTCTCTATGCCATTGATTTCCATATCATTCGTTCCTTGCCATTCCATACTGAATTTTCACAGTTTAACATGAATCAGTGTACCACATTCCGCTTTTAGATGCAAGCGCTCCCTTCCGCTCCTGAGAAAATTTCAGGAAATTTTCATCTTTTGCACAAACAAACCACTTGCAGAAGCGGGATTTTATAGTATACTATAAAGAGAGCATAAAATTCTGTCCGCCTCCAGGAGGAATGCATTATGTCCGATTTTGATAAACTTCGTGAAGTACTGACCAGCTGGCCCGCCATTATCATCGGCTTCGTCATTGGCGGCTGGCCCGGTTTTTTGCTGTTGCTGTGGAAGATTCTCCACGAATCCTCCAGCACGAAAAATAAGAGCGACAGCTGGAAGCGCAGCGTGTTTGGCTCTGAGAGCGTCCGGCAAGACCTGTACTGGGACCGGGAGACCCAGCGCTGGGTGCGCTACGGGGAAGGCGGACAGGCGGACAATGTCCGCTATGACGACCCCAACGCCACCTATAGTTATACCTATCAAAACGGCCAGCCCACCTCCACCGCTAACCGGGCCGACAGCTGGGATAGCCGGGTCGCCAATGCGGAGGAGCGCATTGACGAGGCCCGCACCAAGGTGGAGCAGGAATGGAACAAGCGCAAGCAGCAGTCCACCAGGAAGCCGTCCGGCAAGTCCAAAACCACACAGTCCGCCAGCCCCTTCCCCAAAATCAAGGACGGCAAGGGCTTTACCATCGCCGGGGCTATTATGACCGCCCTGTTCGGCGTGACCGCCGTCTCCACCTTTGTGGACGACCTGTATTACATCGGCCTGGGCTACGCCTTTTCGGACTGTATGGCCCTCATCATGCTCACCGCCCTGGGGGCCGGGCTGCTGCTGTGGGGCCGCTCCAAGTCCAGGCAGGCCAAGCGGTTCCGGAAACTGCTGAACCTGATTGGCAATGCGGACGTTATCAGCATCCGCGCCCTGGCCGACGCCATGGGCTGCGGTTATGACAAGGTGTGCGATATGCTGCAAACCATGATAGACGCGGGCTACCTGGGCTATCGGGCCTATCTGAACCTGGCCACCGGCGAGTTGGTGATGGACGGCAGACCCGTTCGCACGCCTGGCCCCACGGCGGAGGAGTTGACCAAAAAGGCGGAGGAGCAGGAGTTGACCGTGGAGGAGGACAAGAGCCTCCTGGGGCAGATTCGCGCTGTCAACGCCGCCATTCGCGACCCGGAGATGAGCCGGAAAATCGACCGCATTGAGGAAATCACCGGCCACATCCTGGAGTACCAGGAGAAGCACCCGGCCAAGGCCGCCGAGCTGCGGAAGTTCCTGAGCTACTACCTGCCCACTACCCTGAAGGTGCTGAACACTTACGCCGAGCTGGAGCATCAGCAGATTCAGGGCGAAAACATCACCGCCACAAAGCGGCGCATCGAGGGCATGATGGACAAGGTGGTGGAGGGCTTCGAGCTTCAGCTGGATAAGCTGTTTGAAAACGATATGCTGGACATCACCTCTGACATCTCTGTGCTGGAGAATATGCTCAGCCAGGACGGCCTTTCCAGCGCCGACCAGATGCCGAAGGCGCCTCCGGCCCAGGCCGCCGCGCCGGACACCAGCTACACCACGGCGGACGGTATTCACCTGACCTTAGACCCCCAGGGCGCCGCCCAGGCGCAGCAAAGAAAATAACGTGACACCCTGAACGCATGGCTGCCCCGCGCAACGCCGTGGGGCAGCCGCCTTTTGCGCCTGCATACGATTCCAAAGGCTGGAATATACTACCCCTGGCTCTGTGCCCGAACAATCGGGCGCAAAACCGGGGAAATTTTGTTTTCCACAGCCCCGTCTGCTAAAAAATCCCCCTGGATTTTTTCATCCGCGGCCCAACCGCTGCTAGGAAAAATCGTTGCTTTATTAGAAAACGAGAGAAAACAGGAGATTTTCAGCGTATTCGTTAGAAATTGGACGGTTTCATCAAATTTCACAGTTTCGTTTCCTTTTTTTCACAAAAAATTCAAATTTGACCACTTGCAAAAATGGCGCAACTGATTTATTATAATAGCAGTTCTGGCACTCAGGTTTAAAGAGTGCTAAAACCCAACCATCATCAACTCTTAACTTTTTATAAGGAGGAACCAACCATGAAACTCAATCCCTTAACTGACCGCGTGGTTCTGAAAACGGTGGAAGCCGAGGAGACCACCAAGGGCGGCATCATCCTCACCGGCTCTGCCAAGGAGAAGCCCGAAGTCGCCGAAGTCATTGCCGTCGGCCCCGGCGGCATGGTGGACGGCAAGGAAGTCGTCATGACTGTCAAGGTGGGCGACAAGGTCATCACCGGCAAGTACACCGGCACCCAGGTCAAGGTTGACGGCGAAGAGCTGAACATCGTCCGCCAGGGCGACATTCTGGCCATCGTAGAGGATTGACACACGCCCTTCCATTTGGAAGGCTGACGCGCAGTGCAGCGCAATTTTTGGAGGTATTGCATTATGGCTAAAATCATCAATTACAGCGAGGACGCCCGCCGTTCTCTCCAGTCCGGCGTTGACCAGCTGGCGGACACCGTCAAAATCACCATGGGCCCCAAGGGCCGCAACGTTATCCTGGGCAAGAAGTACGGCTCTCCCCTCATCACCAATGACGGCGTGACTATCGCCAAGGAAATCGAGCTGGAGGACCCCATGGAGAACGCCGGGGCCGCTCTGGTGAAGGAAGTCGCCACCAAGACCAATGATGTGGCCGGCGACGGCACCACCACCGCCACCCTGCTGGCCCAGGCCATCACCAGCGAGGGCATGAAGAACCTGGCCGCCGGGGCCAACCCCATGGTTATGAAGAAGGGCATCGCCAAGGCCACCACCACGGCGGTGAACGCCATCAAGGCCAACAGCCAGCCCGTCTCCGGCACCGAGGACATCGCCCGGGTCGGCACCGTCTCCTCCGGCGACGAGAACATCGGCAACCTGATTGCCGAGGCGATGAGCAAGGTGTCCGCTGACGGCGTTATCACCGTGGAGGAGTCCAAGACCGCCGAGACCTATTCTGAGGTCGTGGAAGGTATGCAGTTTGACCGGGGCTATGTCACCCCCTATATGGTCACTGACACCGAGAAGATGGAAGCCGTCCTGGACGACCCCTTCATCCTGATTCACGACAAGAAGATTTCCGTCATTCAGGATCTGCTGCCCGTTCTGGAGCAGGTGGCCAAGATGGGCCGTCCGCTGCTGATTATCGCTGAGGACGTGGAGGGCGAGGCCCTGTCCACCCTCATCGTCAACACCCTCCGCGGCACTCTGAAGGTCTGCTGCGTCAAGGCTCCCGGCTTTGGCGACCGCCGCAAGGAAATGCTGGAGGACATCGCCATCCTCACCGGCGGCCAGGTCATCACTGAGGACATCGGCTGCGAGCTGAAGGACGCTCAGATGTATATGCTGGGTCAGGCCCGTCAGGTGAAGGTGTCCAAGGAGACCACCACCATCGTGGACGGCGCAGGCGACAAGTCCAACATCAAGGGCCGCATCGAACAGATTCGCGCCCAAATCGCCAACACCACCTCCGACTATGACAAGGAGAAGTGCCAGGAGCGTCTGGCCAAGCTGGCCGGCGGCGTAGCCGTCATCAAGGTGGGCGCTGCTACCGAGTCCGAGATGAAGGAGAAGAAGCTCCGCGTGGAGGACGCTCTGAACGCCACCCGCGCCGCTGTGGAAGAGGGCATCGTTGCCGGCGGCGGCACCGCCTATGTCAACGCCATCCCTGCGGTCAATGAGCTGGTCGCCACCCTGGACGGCGACGAAAAGACCGGCGCTCAGATCATCGCCAAGGCCCTGACCGCCCCCGTGAAGCAGATTGCGGAGAACGCGGGCATCGACGGCTCCGTGGTGCTGGATCACATCGTCAGCTCCGGCAAGGTGGACTTCGGCTTCGACGCCTATAAGGAAGTCTACTGCGACATGATTCCTTCCGGCATCGTCGACCCCACCAAGGTCACCCGCACCGCCCTGGAGAACGCCTCCTCCATTTGCTCCATCCTGCTGACCACCGAGGCCTGCGTGGTGGACGCGCCCGAGCCTCCGGCTCCTGCCGCTCCCGCGCAGCCTGACATGGGGTACTAAGAAAGGGCTACAACAGCCTTTCCAGCCCGGAGGCTCGGGCGCAGGGCTCCCACCGAAGCCCAGCGTATAGCGGGTTCGGTGGGAAAAGGAAGCGCAACGGAGCGACTGAGGGGTCGTCTTTCAGACGGCCCCGAAGGATACGGAGTCTGCGTGGGCACAGGGCTCCCACCGAAGCCCAGCGTATAGCGGGTTCGGTGGGAAAAGGAAGCGCA
>JAJQFX010000211.1:20248-32434 GCA_021200895.1 Clostridiales bacterium
ACGGAGCGACTGAGGGGTCGTCTTTCAGACGGCCCCGAAGGATACGGAGTCTGCGCTGACGTGCCTCCGGCTCCTGCCGCTCCCGCGCAGCCTGACATGGGCTACTAATCCCTCTCATAAAACGCCTTCCATCAAGCCGAGCCGGTTTGATGGAAGGCGACAGAACAGACAAAGCGCTGCACGCAGAGCCACAAGGTTCTGCGTGCAGCGTTCGATTTTATTCCGCTTTCAGTTTGGGGGTGTTCTTCGGCTTCCGGGAGCGGGAGCGCTTCCGCTTTTTGGGCACCTTCGCCACCATGATGGCCTCGCCCCCCACCTTGCACTGGTGGAACAGGTCGGGGTCAAAGTGGTCGGCGTCGTACACCCGCAGCTCCGCCGTGCAGCCGATATGCTCGATTTTTTTCAGGGTCAGGCAGGTGTAGTACCGCCCATGCTCCAGGCAGCGGCTCCGGGCCAGATAGTGATTGTTGACCTGATACCAGTTGCCGTTGCACAGCACGTTGTCGCACTTGGGGCAGCGGAACACCCGGGTGGCCCGGCTTTTCAGCTGCTCCTCCTCGGTGTGGCTGGGGGCGCAGATGCGGGTGAAGGCCGGTTCCCCCTCATCCAGGATGCGATTCAGGCCGTTGACGGCGTCCTGCCGGGCCTCCCGCTTCACCCGCTCCCGCAGCGCGCCGTCCATCCGGTGCAGCGTTTCCGGGTCGGGCAGGCTGCCGTAGCGGGCCACCAGGGCCTGGCCGATGCGGGCGGTGAAGTAGGCGTCGTTCCCCGCGTCGTGGTACTCCCGCCCGTCGTTCACCAGCTCCAGCCGCTCCACTGCGTCCTTTAGGGAGGCCTGCTGGCTGCTGCCCAGCACCAGCAGGTCATAGGCGTGCTGTAAATCGTAGATCTCCAGATCCAGATACTCCTCCATCCGGTACCAGCACAGGTTCATATCCAGCACCCTGGCGTCACTGTTGCCCCAGGTGAAAAACCGGGGGTCAGGCCCGCACCAGCGGAAGAAGTCCTGAATCACCGTCTGGAAGGAGTCCGCCTTTTTCAGGTCGCTGAGTTCCAGGGGCAGCAGCTTCTTCACATGATGGTGCAGCTTCTTATGGATGGTGGGGCGGACGTAGGCGGAGAAGGCCGCCCCCTCGTCCTGCCAGGAATCCAGGCGGTAGGCCCCGATTTGAATGATCTCATCCAGCCTGTCCGCCTCGGAGCGGGGGTATCCCTGGTTCCATTCAAGGTCAAAAAAAACGTAACTCATAGCATCTCCGCCCGGTGGACGGCACTTCCCTTCCGGCAAAATGAATACACTGAACCTAGTATAACAAAAAACAATGAAAAAGGGAAGTACCTTTCCGATGTTTTGTGCAGCCTGGCCGGAAAATTCGCTGTCCGCTCCATAAAAATCTGAGTTGGTTCTGAATTTCCCGTTCTCATTTCCTGCAAAATGTGATACAATGCAGAAGGAACCAATCTGTACCGGAAACGAGGTTTTTCTGCTATGAATCATTGCTACATCCCTGAGGGCTACGCCCCCATGCTGAACCCCTACGAGACCCAGCTGGCCATCAGCACCACCAAGCGGCTCTTTGCCGACAGCCTGTGCGCCCAGCTGAACCTGCGCCGGGTGTCCGCCCCCTTGTTCCTGGAGGCCAGCACCGGCCTGAACGACGACCTGAACGGCGTGGAGCGGCCCGTCTCCTTTGACATCACCGCCACCGGCACCGATGCCCAGGTGGTACACTCCCTGGCTAAGTGGAAGCGGTACGCCCTGGCGGAGTACTGCTTCATGCCCGGTACCGGCCTGTACACCGATATGAACGCCGTCCGCCGGGACGAGGAGCTGGACAACCTGCACTCCATCTATGTGGACCAGTGGGACTGGGAGAAGGTCATCACCTACTCTGACCGCAACGTGGACTTTCTGAAAAACACGGTGCGGAAAATCGTCGGGGCTATCATCACCACGGAAAAGACCATGCGCAACCTGTTCCCCGCCCTGATGGGCCACCCGGAAACCGACCCGGACATCGTCTTTCTCACCACCCAGGAGTTGGAGGACCTGTATCCCGACCTGACCCCCAAGGAGCGGGAGAACGCCTTCGTCAGGGAGCATCACACCGTCTTTCTGATGCAAATCGGCGGCACGTTGAAGAGCGGCATCTGCCACGACGGCCGCGCCCCGGACTATGACGACTGGACGCTGAACGGCGACCTGTTACTGCGGAACGACACCCTCCAGTGCGCCTATGAGCTGTCCAGCATGGGCATCCGGGTGGACGCCGAGGCCATGGAGCGGCAGCTGACCCTGGCCGGGTGCGAGGCGCGGAAGGCGCTGCCCTTCCACCAGGGAGTGCTCAGCGGCGAGCTGCCCCTGTCCATCGGCGGCGGCATCGGCCAGAGCCGCCTGTGTATGCTGCTGCTGGGCTCCGCCCACATCGGCGAGGTTCAGTGCTCCATCTGGGACAAGGAGACGGTGGACGCCTGCCGCGAGGCGGGGATACCGCTGCTGTAAGGGCTATCCGACCCATAAATAGAGAAAGGAGTCAGTTCTACATGACCTATCAGGAACTTTTGGACGCCGCCCGGCCCCACATGGGGAAGTACTGCAAAGCCTGCCCCGTGTGCAACGGCGTGGCCTGCCGCAGCAGCATCCCCGGCCCCGGCGCGAAGGGGGTGGGGGATACCGCCATCCGCAATTACCAGAAGTGGCAGGACGTTCGGCTGAATATGGACACCCTGTTTGCCAACACCGGCACGGACACCTCCCTGACCCTGTTCGGCAAGACCTTCCGCTACCCCTTCTTCGCCGGGCCGGTGGGGGCGGTGAACCTCCACTATGGCGAGAAGTACAACGATGTGACCTATAACGACACCCTGGTCAGCGCCTGCGCCCAGGCGGGCATCGCCGCCTTCACCGGCGACGGCACCGACCCCAACGTGATGCAGGCAGCTACCCAGGCCATTGCCGCCGCCGGGGGCGTAGGCGTCCCCACCGTCAAGCCCTGGAACATCGACACCATCCGGGAGAAGATGGCTCTGGCCGCCGCCTCCGGCAGCTTCGCCGTGGCTATGGACGTGGACGCCGCCGGGCTTCCCTTCCTGAAGGGGATGACGCCCCCCGCCGGAGCCAAGAGCGTGGAGGAGATGGCCCAGGTGGTGGCGGCCACGGACAAGCCCTTCATCGTCAAGGGCGTTATGACCGTGAAGGGCGCGCTGAAAGCCCAGCAGGCGGGGGCCGCCGCCATCGTCGCCTCCAACCACGGCGGGCGGGTGCTGGACCAGTGCCCCGCCACGGCAGAGGTGCTGCCGGAGATCGCCGACGCCCTGGCGGGCAGCGGCATGAAAATTCTGGTGGACGGCGGCATCCGCACCGGTACAGACGTGTTCAAGGCGCTGGCCCTGGGAGCGGACGGCGTGCTGATTTGCCGCCCCTTCGTCACCGCGGTCTACGGCGGCGGCGCGGAGGGCGTTCAGTGCTACATCGCCAAGCTGGCCGGAGAGCTGGAGGACGCCATGCAGATGTGCGGAGCCACCTGTCTGGCGGACATTAGCAGGGATATGGTGCGGGTCTGAGAGGGCCTGCTACTTTTTAGTTGCTGCTCATAATCCGCCGAACGCTTTCACGGAGTTCCTCCAGCGAATCGCATTTCTCGATGAGTTCGAGGATTGCTTTCAGCAGCGCCTCGGTTACATTTGCTTCGTCCATTTATCTCACTCCCTTTCTGTAAGAGTTTTGTGTCTCTACTTTACAATAATAGCATAACATAATTGCGCAACATTGACAAGCGCACATTCGAATAGCAGCACAAAAGGGCCGGAGGCAATACGCCTCCGGCCTTTTTGCGTCTTATGCGTCTTGATTGCTTTTAAGTGGTCAAAATCGCCGTCCAGGTATTGACCCCGCAAACCCCGTCCACGGTCAGCCCCTGGGCTTCCTGGTACGCCTTGACAGCGGCCACGGTCTTAGCACCGCAGATGCCGTCCACGGTCAGCCCGGCGGCGTCCTTGCCATTCAGCAGGGATTGTAAGCTCTTGGTTTCGGCCCCGGTGCTGCCGGACTTGATAGTCGATAATGTTGCCACGTCAAACCCTCCTGTGCTTGTGGTGGTAGTTGTTGCTGTGCTGGTAGTGCTTGCGCTGCCCGGCAGATGATACAGATAGTCCATGTCCACGTTGCCGCTGATGCCGGACACGCTGCCCTTGCTGCTGTACTGCCAGATGTCATAACTGGCCTTACAGGTGCATTTGCTGGCATACTGCGCCGCCCAAATACTGTAATCGGTCAGACTGGCATAGTCCAGCTTGTTGTTGATCCAGTCGGTGCTGGCGTAGATGCCGGTTGTGTAGCCCCCTGACTGGATGGCGGCGCAAAACGCCTTGCAGATGGCCGTCCGGGTGGTGTTGGACAGGGCCACGATGTCCGCCTCGTACTCCTGGTCAAAGTACACCGGGAGGTCGAAGTCCTTGCCGTCAATGACTTCCAGGCAGGCGGCGGCTTCCGTCCGGCCCCCGGCCTCAGTGGTGGCGTAACTGTACCAGTAGGCTCCCACCAGCAGCCCGGCAGCCTTGGCCCCGGCGTAGTTGGTCTCGAAGGTGCTGTCCTTTTGGGACGCGCTGCTGCCGTACCCCGCCCGGAGCATGGCAAAGGTGATGCCGTCAGCGGCCACTTTCGCCCAGTCGATGGTGCCTTGCCACTTGGACACATCAACGCCGCGATACACGGCGCTCACTCTGCCACCTCCGGCAGACCGGCCACGCTGGTCAGCATGGACAGCACCCCGGCCAGCACCGCCGCGCTGCCCACAACTGCCCAGTTGACATCCGCCAGAACGTAGCCGGTGCCGATAGCGGCCACAGCGGTCTGCGCCATAGTTTTGACGGCCCGGACAGCCGCCGCGTTCAGCCAGGCGGCGCTTTTCACACGCGCAAGAATTTTGCTCATCGTCTCACCTCTTTTCTAAGCTATGCCGAATTGTGCGCACAGTGCGCCGACCAGCACTCCGGCCAGGGCGGCCAGGATGATTTTCACGGCTTCACGCCATTTTTCACCGTCCCGCCCTTCCAGGGCTTTCAGCCGTTCGCCCTGCTCGGTCTGCTCTTTCAGCATCCCTTCCATGTTGGTGGCCAGCTGCTGAACAGAGTTTGCCAGCTTTGTGACCTGCTGGGTGTTGTTTTCCAGCAGCTCCAGCCGCCGGTTTTGGCGGGTATCTTCATCGTGGATTCGTTCAAACTCCGCGTCTACGGTGCGTCTGAACTCTTCATGTTCGCCCCGCGGCAAAGGATTGTCCATCGGCTTGTCCTCTTTAATCGTTGGGCAGAATCACAACTAAAATGGGGCTGGTAAAGCAATACCCGCTCGTCATGGCATTTTTGACATAGACCCCATTGGAGAGTTGATTCGACCCGTTGTTGCAGCTGTAAATCACACCATCCCTGCCGCACACGGCAATATTACTGTCGTAAACGTAGATGGCACCGGCCGCCTTGTACTTGCTGGCGAGACTGGAGTAAGTCTTGCCCACCCATTTGACGCTGCACTTGTCCAAATCCAAATCGCCATAGCCGGACATGGACTTTGCAATGGTGTTCTTCGCGCTGGTGATATTGGTTTTCACCGCCGTTTTGTGGGAAATCAGCTTGCCGTCCTCCAACAGCCCGGCCAGACAGGCCACACGGGACGCCACAATGGCGCAGTTGACCTGCTGCTGCTCCATAGCCGTCGCCCAGTTGTAGGAGCCGGAAACGTGCTTGCAGCCGATGGCCTGGGCGTACACCAGCGGGGCTTCCACCGCTGCCACTCCCAGCGGGGTATCGCTGTACTCCTTGAAATTGCCGGAGGCCGCCCAGCGTCGGACGCCGTCCCAGACCACAGGAAGGTACACCGTGGTGCTGCCCCCTCTGGTGTTGGTGTAGGTGCCGGAGGCGTCCGCCTCCACGATGTCGCCCTGAATCAGGGTCGTCACCAGCGCACCGCTGCTGCTGTCGGGGAACTTCCGAACATTAGCCGCCTTGCCGGTGACGATGTACTGCTTCGTTTCGTAGCTCAACCCTGCGCCTCCCGCTCCTGGCCCGCCGCCTGCGCGGCTTCCTGCTCCATGGCCTTTTGTTCCAGCGCTACAAGCTGGAGGCGCACCACGTCCAGAGCCAACCGGGCATTGACAGGAGGCAGGCCGCTGTCCCGCACCAGTGTGGTGACGGCGTTTAAAAATTGATTCGTTTTCGTATTTAACATGAAGGATTCCTTTCTTCTTTAGACGTATGCAATCACCACGACAGAACCAGCCAATGTGTGGGCGCTGCCGCTGGCGTTGTAAATGGTGGCCGTCACTGTGGTGCCGCTGTAGGAGACCTCTGTGACGTAACCGTAGTTGGCCCGCTGAGGCAACAGCAGGTAAGACGCGCCGCTGACCGCCGTAAACGTCCCCGTGGCCGACCCGCTGGAACCGTTGTCCACGGTGCCGCTGGTGGATACGCTGACGGACTGGATACTGACAATGTGCTTTGTGGCGTAGCCATTGACGTAGATGCTGCTGCCGTAGATGCGGGTGCTATAGCTGCTGTTGCCTATAGAAAGGATGTTGCTGTCGTTAAGCCGCAGGAGACAGATGTTGCTGCCGTCAGCGTCTTTGGCATAATAGCCGTGTCCGTCTGTGCCGTCGCTGTTAGGTACAACAAAGCCGCTCTCACCGTAAACAATCGACTTGATGTACACTCGGCTGGGGCCTGTGATGCAGGCCGTGTCGCTGCTCATGGTGATAGTGTCCATTACCGTCAGGTTGCCGGTCATGGCAAGGTTGCCGCTCTCATCCAGCGTCAGGTTGTCCGCCTCGATGGTAAACTTGACCGTCCCATCGTCCCCGGCCCCCAGCCGCAAATAGCCTGTGTCCGTGTCCGTGGTGACGCAAAGGGCGATGCTGTCAGCAAGCTGGGTCAGTTCGCTGGACAGGGTGGTAATGCTGGCAGTGTTGTCCGATATATCGCTTTCCGTCTGGGAGACCCGCGAGGTCAGCCCCGCCGCCGTCTGCTCCACCGTGGAGATTTTGCTTTCCAGAGACGTATAATTGTCGCCTACTACCGTGGTCAGGTCGGCCACCGCAGTCGTAATGCCGCCAACGGTCTGCTCCACTGTGGTGATTTTGCTTTGCAGTGCGGTGTAGTTGTCGCTCACCACCGTGGTCAGGTCAGCCACTTCCGTAGTCATGCCGTCCACGGTCTGCGTTATGGCGCTGTACCGGTCTTGCAGCGTGGTGAGGGAACCGTTCAGCGCATCAGCGGCTTCGTCAATGTCCGTCTGCCAGACCTTGGCGGTGATTTGCCCCTGCACCACCTCCAGCTCCGTTTCCAGGGCGCTGATGCTGTCCCGCGCCGCGCTGTCGCTGAGGCAGGTGGGGGTCGTCCATTCCGCAGCGCCGTCCGCGTAGGCCACGAAAAACGCCGTCCACAGATACAACCCATCGCTGGCAGTCTGCCAGTCGGTGCTCCAGTCACTCGTCCCGTCAGCGATGCCCACACGGGATTCATCGGCAACGGCGGTATCGGCCAGCGCTGCCGCCCGGGTCACGCCGTCTGCGGGGGCGCTGGGGGGCTCCGCCGCCGAATCGCCTACGGAGTAATACTGCGTCAGGTCGGCAACCGCTTCCGCCTCCAGCGCGGCAGCCACTTCCGCCGCCGCGTCCGCTGCCGCCTGAGCTTCTGCCGTGGCGGTGGTCATGGAGGACAGTTTATAGTCCAGCGTGGTATCGTCAATCGTGACGCTGGCGGCGTTGACGGTGATAGAGCCGTCTGTGTTCAGGCGTTCCGCCACAGAGGCCATGTCGATTTTAGACTGGTTGATATTGGCGTCGTTGGCCACGTTGACATCCTTGATGATGCTGTTATGCAGAACATAAGCGCCCAAGGCGTCAAAAATCAGGTTTCCCTCTGCGTCCCAGAGGTAATAGCTGTAATTGCCGTCTCCGTCCTCGCCCATCTGGATACGGTAGGTGCCGTTGGCGTCTTTGATTTGGAGTGTGGCTCCGTCAATCAGGAAGTTTTCGCCAGTATCGTTGGCAATCCTTATGAGACTGGTGTAAATCGTCCCCGCTGTCAGCTTGCTGGCGGAAAGGTCGGCAATCATGGCATCCGTAATGATTACATCGTCAATCACCACGTTATCTGCCGTCAGATGGATGGCCTGAACCGTCCCCGCCCCCACGTTGCCTGCCAGCAGGCTGCTGATGTCGGCAAACTCGGCGCTCAGGTCGGTGATGGCGGCATTGGCGGCGGTCAGGTCGGAGACCTCCGCCTTGCCGATGATGGCCGTTTCCATCTGGGCCGCGGTGGCCTGTAAATTGGTGATGTTGGCGTTGGTGACGCTGACGTTTTGCGCCACCAGGCTTTTAAATTCCCCGTAATCCTGCTGCATGGCGGAGATGGCCTGGGTGAGGGTGCCGCCGGAGCCGGTGGTCTCCGTTTGCCCCAGGCTGGTAATGTCGGCCTTGCAGCCGCCGTCCAGGCTCAGGGTCAGGCTGGAAACGGCCACGGTCTGCCCGTCTATCTCTGCCAGGTCGCCCGGCTCCACAAAAATGCCGCCTTGTGTGCTGAACGACCCCGCCCAGAAGGTCAGCCCCTCCAGCGCCGCAAACGCCCCGTCCACCAGGGCCTGGGTGGCGAGGCTGGAGCTGTAGGTCAGCCCCCCGCCGGAGCCGGAGGCGGCGGTATAATCGGTGGTGGTGCTGGTTTCCGTAGAGGTGCCGTCCTCATTGACGGCGGTGGTGGTATCCGTCCGCTGGAAGGTCAGCCCCTCCACCGTGTAAGCGGTGTCCTCTGGGCTGGCCCCGCCGGAATAGCTCTCCGCCGCCCAGCCGCTGTCAGCAAACTGCCGCACGGCCAGGGCCCCCTCTCTGGTGATGACGGCGTTGCCGCCCAGCAGCAGGGCAAGATTGGCCGCCGCGCTGCTCAGGCTCAGCCCCTCCAGTGCACCGACGCCCTCCGTCAAAGCGACCCCTTCCGCCAGCGTTTGGGTGGCGCTGTCCAGCTCCACGCCGATTTGCTCCGCGATGTCGGCCAAAGCCGCCGCCGCAGTGCAGCTGCCGGTGAGGGTAGGTTGGTAGGGCGTGGCGGAGACGCCGTCCAGGGCGTCATAGGCGGTGATGGTGGTCTGACTGCCGCTGACGGTGGCCTTGCTGACCTTCCCCACAAACAGGGGATATTCCGTTCCGGCTGCGTCCCAGGCGACCCGAATGGTCTGCCCACCGGCCACAAGCCCTGCCTCTGCCAGAACGATGGACAGCTCCGCAGAGCAGGCGTTTCCGATGGAGAAGCCGTCGCCTCCGCCCACGCTGGCGGTGTAGGTGGCGCTGACCACCTCCGCGTCCAGGGCACCTTCGTCGGAGCCGAGATACACCCGCAGCGTGATGAGGCCCCACGCCTCCAGCGCCGCCTGGGTGCTTGTATCGATCGATTGTATGGTTTGTTCCCCTTCTTTCCTTTACTATGCTCAAAACGGAGGGCGCACGGCAGGCCGGTGCAGTACACCCTCCGTTTTCTGTATTATACCATAATATTCACCATTTGTCAATTAAATATCACCAAACGGAGAAAACACGAGGCGATTGCACCTCCAGGCCGGGCTGCGGCCTCCCGCTGCCTCCTTTCAACACGGAAATCAAGTTTGAAATCCGGTTTACGCAGGAACCCCTCTACCGGCGATAGCAGGTAGAGGGGTTCCTTTGGTACGTTTAAATGAAAA
The DNA here is from genome assembly GCA_021200895.1 of Clostridiales bacterium. Taxonomy (GTDB): domain Bacteria; phylum Bacillota; class Clostridia; order Oscillospirales; family Oscillospiraceae; genus Onthomonas. Next base: position 29,970 of record JAJQFX010000211.1, read on the forward strand.
CTTGATTTCCGTGGGTCAGGCGACCTTGCCCTTGACGATGTTGTAGGCCTTGCCGTTGTAAGTGTACTTGCCGGTATAGGTGCTCTGCATCTTGCCGTTCTTCACATAGTACCAGCTGCCGGAGGAATACTTCACCAGACCGGTGTAGCTATAGTCGATTTTACCGTTCTTGACATAGTACCAGCTACCGGAGGAGTGCTTCACCAGGCCGGTGTAGGAAGCCTGCATCGCGCCGTTCTTGACATAGTACCAGCTACCGGAGGAGTGCTTCACCAGGCCGGCGTAAGAACTCTGCATTGCGCCGTTCTTGACATAGTACCAGGTGCCAGAGGTATGCTTCACCAGACCGGTGTAGGACTTCTGCATTGCGCCGTTCTTGACATAGTACCAGGTGCCAGAGGTATGCTTCACTAGGCCAGTGTAGCTATAGTCGATTTTGCCGTTCACCACATAGAACCAGGAGCCAGAGGAATACTGCACCAGGCCGGTGAAGGAGGACTGCACCACGCTGTCGATGTAGTAGTACCAGTTGCCGTCGGAGGCTTTGCAGAGGCCGTTCAGGGCGCTGGGGCCGGTGCTGTTATAATGGATGGTGGCGTTCAGCAGGGGGTCGTTGCTCTCCCATTCATCTTCGTCGCCGTTGTTGATGGTGATTGCATTCCAGTCATCCTCAGAACTTGCGTAGTAGACATCCGTCAAGCAGGTGGAGTCAAATGCCCCGTAGTCAATCAAGGTAACGCTGGCAGGAATAATCACGCTGGTCAGGCTCCAGCAGTTGCAGAACGCACTATATTCGATAGAGGTGACGCCGTCCGGGATGGTCACGCTGGTCAGGCTCCAGCAGTCGCAGAATGCCCAAGGACTGATAGAGGTAATGCCGCTGCCAATCGTCACACTGGTCAAATCGAGGCAGTCTGCGAATGCTTCTTCGCCAATGGAGGTAACGCTGTCCGGAATAATCACGCTGGTCAGACCGGAGTCCAAGAACGCAGCATCACCAATGGAGGTGACGCTGTCCGGAATGTTTACGCTGGTCAGGCTCAAACACCAGTAGAATGTGCTGTCCCCGATGGAGGTAACACCATCCGGGATAGTTACGCTAGTCAGGCCCTCACATTCAGCGAACGCACTGTCGCCAATAGAAGTAACGCCGTCAGGAATAACATACGCTCCCGTTTTTCCTTCTGGACAGCGAATCAGTGTCGTTTGCTCTTTGTTGAACAGGACACCGTCCAGCGAGGAGTAGGCCGTATTCCCTTCCTCCACTGTGATGCTGGTCAGGCTCGAACATTCACTAAATGCATAATCTCCAATAGAGGTGACACTGTCCGGGATAGTCACGCTGGTCAGGCTTGTGCATCCATAGAACGTACATTCCCCGATGGCGGTAACGCTGTCCGGAATGGTGACGCTGGTCAGGTTCTCACAGTACTCGAACATACCGTCACCGACGGAAGTAATGCCACTCTCAATTATAACCGTGAGAATGGAATCTCTATAGTTATAAAGGGTATAACTGTTTGTCTCGACCTCCCCGGTACCCCAAATGGTCAATGTACCGTCCTCGTACAATGTGTAGGTGGCATCATCCCCACAGGAAGCGTGGACTACGATGGTTTCATCAGTGCAGTGAATCGTGGTCGCCCCCAGAATCGTGTCAAGCGCAAGCCAGTCGCTTACAGAACTGCCATAATAAACGTCGGCCAGACTTGTGCAGTAGCCGAATGCACCATCGGCGATGGAAGTGACACTGGCCGGGATGGTCGCGCTGGTCAGGCTCGTGCAACCATAGAACATATAACTGCTGATGGAGGTAAGGCCATCCGAGATGGTCAAACTGGTCATGCTCGTGCAGCCGTTGAATACCTGTTGCCCAACGAAAGTGACGCCGCTGCCGATGGTCACGTTGGTCAGGCTCGAACAGTCGCGGAATGCATATTCTTCAATGGTGGTAACGCTGTCCGGGATGGTGATGCCGGTCAGGCTTTCACAGCCCCAAAATGCGCTTATGCCGATATAGGTAACGCCGTCCGGGATATTCGCGCTGGTCAGGTTCTCACAGTAATAGAACGCAACATCGCCGATGGAGGTAACGCTGTCCGGGATAGTCACACTGGTCAGGTTGGTGCAGTACTCAAACGCCCAACCCCCGATGGCGGTAATGCCATCCTCAATCACAACGGTAACAATACTGTCGTTCTCTTCAAATGCACCGTGATCAATCGCCCCGGTGCCGGAAATGGTCAGAAGGCCGTCCTCATCCAGGGTGTAGGTGGCGTTATCGCCGCAGGAACCGCTCTCCACAGTGCTGGCCGTGGCAATGCCGTCCTCCGACGCTACGCTGATGCCGTCCTCAGCGGCCTCTTCCTCAGGCTCGGCCTCGGACTCCTCCTCGGCGGACTCCTCCTCAGGCTCGGCCTCGGATTCCTCCTCGGCAGCCTCTTCCTCCGGCTCGGCCTCGGATT
>JAJQFX010000069.1 GCA_021200895.1 Clostridiales bacterium
TTTCATTCCCTTTGGTGCCTTGGAGCGCAGCGGAAAGGAATGGTCATAAATATGGCAAACAGGAAAACAGTTCAATCGGTAGAGCCTCAGATTGCCGATATGGTAAACAGTTGGCTGAGAGCTTACAAGCTCGATTACAAACTGCAACAGGAATCCTTAACCACTGAAATTGATACGGCGCTGGATAATTATTTTTCCAAAAATGGCGGTACAGGCGGAAATATACCTGACGCAAAGCTGCTGCTGAAGGATAATCGCGGAAACGGCTACCCTATTTTAATCGAATACAAGGGGTACAAAGGCAAGCTCGTAAAACTCAACGCAAAGGGACAGGTTGAGAATAAAACTGGGAAAAATGAGCCGAATTTCAAAAACATTAACTCCTATGCAGTCAATGGTGCCGTTCACTATGCCAACGCCATCCTGCACTATACAGGTTATACCGATGTAATCGCCATTGGCGTTACCGGTTATAAGGATGACCGTGAAGATCTGCAATATGAAATCGGCGTTTACTATGTATCCAAGTCAAATTTGGGCGCCGGGCAGGAGATTCTCTGTGAGGGCGGCAAGTATACAGACCTGTCATTCCTGAAAGCCGAGCATTTCGATAGATTTGTTCAGCAGCTGGAGTCAATGCAGCTGACGCCAGAAGAGCTGGCGCAAATCAGGGAGGCGCGGGAGCAGGAGATCAGCGCGAGCCTTGTTAAACTGAACAACGATATATACAAAAATGAGAAGGGCCTGGGTGAAAACGACCGGGTTTATCTGGTTGCGGCTTCTATCATTGCCACGCTTGGCATTCCCGGCAAGGTCTCTCCGCTGGAAAAGGATGACCTGACATCGTCCCTCGAAGCAGAGGAAAGAGACGGGGATAAAATAATCCGAGAAATCCGGACGTTTTTGGACGCAAAGAACGTGCCGCCGCAAAAGCGGGATTTAATCGTCAGAACCCTGTCTAATACGCTGCTCAATGACAATATCAACAAACCAGGCAGCAGCGGAGAAAGCCAGTTAAAGCGCGTATTCTGTAAAATTTATGACGATTTGGGCATTTATTATAAGATTGGATTGACGACCGATTTCACGGGTAAGCTGTTTAACGAAATGTATAACTGGCTCGGCTTTACCCAGGACAAGCTCAATGACGTTGTTCTTACGCCTTCCTATGTGGCTACGCTGCTTGTGAAGCTGGCACGGGTCGATAGAAACTCCTATGTCTGGGATTTTGCCACAGGCTCGGCGGGTCTGCTGGTCGCCGCCATGAACGAAATGCTCAATGACCTGAAACGCAACGAGACCTCTCCTGATGAGCTTCAAAGGAAATCCGCTAAAATCAAGGCGGAGCAGCTGCTCGGCCTTGAAATCCTCCCCAACATCTATATGCTGGCAGTCTTAAACATGATTTTGATGGGAGACGGCAGCTCAAATATCCTCAACGATGACTCGCTGAGTAATGACTTCGACGGCACCTATCGGTATAAGGCAAAGGACGAAGACGGCGGCCGGGAGCAGATACACGAAGAAAAGTTCCCCGCAACCGCTTTTGTACTCAATCCGCCCTATTCAGCCCCAGGGAATGGAATGAATTTTGTCGAACGGGCGCTCAGTATGATGCAAAGTGGCTACGCGGCAATCGTCATTCAAAATTCCGCCGGTTCCGGCAAGGCTGCGGACTATAACCGGCGTATTTTAAAACATAGCACCCTGCTGGCAAGCATTAAAATGCCCATTGACCTGTTTATCGGCAAATCCAGCGTGCAGACGAATGTATATGTGTTCCGTGTGGGGGAAGCGCATCAGGCGGATGACGTTGTGCGGTTTATCGACTTTTCCTATGACGGGTATACTCGGACAAACCGCAAAAAGGCAAGCAGCAACCTGAGGGATACAGACCATGCCAAGGAGCGGTATCAGGAGGTTGTAGATTTGGTGCGCTACGGCAAAGAGAAGCTGCACTTTCTGAATGAGAGCGACTTTTACGAGGGCCATATCGACCCTAAAAACGGCTGCGACTGGAACCAGACGGCCCCCATCGACACCCGCCCCACGCTGGATGACTTCAAAAAGACGGTCAGCGATTATCTGGCGTGGGAGGTCTCAACGCTGCTGAAAAATCAGGACAAGGAGGACGACCGCCTGGGAAAATAGATGCCTCACTCAATAAAAAGCTGGCGAGTGTTGAGTGGGGCGAGTACACGTTGGGAGATTTGTTTGAAATAAAATCGTCTGCCAAAAGGTTCGATGCAAACAAGGTTGCCATTAACAGCCTTGGAAAATATCCGTACATCGTAAGAATGGGGTATAACAATGGACAAAAAGGCTTTCTAAACGAAGATGAAATTTATCTAAACGAAGGAAACACAATTTCTTTTGGGCAAGATACAGCTACAATGTATTATCAGGAAGCTCCGTATTTCACAGGGGACAAAATAAAAATTCTACATCCTAAGCTTTGCAAATTTAGAAAGGAAAACGCTCAATTTTTCCTGACTTCAATGAAACAGGCATTCTCAGGATTTTCATGGGGAAGTTCGCAGTTTAATGAAGGAGTACTGAAAAAGCAAACTATCTTGCTCCCATTCAAGAACCACGAGATTGACTTTGCCTTTATGGAATCCTTTATCGCCGAGCTGGAAGCTCAGCGTATCACCGGTTTGGACACTTATCTTTCAGGCGCAGGACTAAAGGATACCACGCTGACCGATGCGGAAAATCAAGCGCTATTAGATTTTGCAGACGGAAGGATTCAGTGGAAGGAATACAGAATCGGAAGCCTGTTTGAGCGGATTGAAACAAATAAGCTGCCATACAAGGCAAAAGAGTTGCCGAAGAATCCTGTTGGCAATTACACGTTGCCCTGCCTGACCTCCAGTTTCCACAATCAAGGGTTGAGCTGTTATGCTACAAAGGAGAACGCCACTGTTTTGAAGGGTGTAATATCAATCCCATCTAACAGTGACGTATATAGAGCCTATTACCAATCAAGGGAATTTACCGTCTTGTCTGATGCTTATGCTATTAGGTGGAGTGGGAAAGAAGATTTATCGCCAAATCAGTACCTGTTTACGGTAGCATGTATTAACAAAAGAACCAATTTGTCGATTTACTCATATAAAAATAAGTTGGGAGGCTGGAATGTTGTCAAAGATAAACTAATTCAGCTGCCTGTTCGCAGCGGAGTAATTGATGTTGACTTTATTGAGCGTTTCGTTTCAGCCATCAAAAAACTCACCATTGACTGTGTTGTTACATATAACGCCGAAAAAATGAACGCCGCAAAACCCTTATAAGTGAATAAATGTGAACATCCCTCCTGCGCTTCACAGTTGCAGGGGGGATGTTTGCTATAGACCTGACGCTCCGATGGCAAAATTTCACCCTCTCTGTAGAAAATGTGTGACATATCTGTTATACTGTTAGCAGTTGCACAGAGAGCCCTGGAACGACAGGCCGAAATCAGCGGAAGCGCTTGATAAAATTTGCAAAGTGTTAAATCCGTTCGCTGGATAGTATGGAAGTGACATTAAGCGAAAAATGAGCAGCATCTCCAACACCATGCTGGCGAAATCCTTAAAGGAACTGGGCTCGCTCTCTGATTCCGATTTTGGCAGGGTTTGTGTGTGGGGAAATAGTTTGAATAACAAATAAAAAACCGGCAGGTCGCCACAATTTACTGTGACGACCTGCCGGTTTCCTGTTACCTGTCAGTATGGTGTTTCTCTGCAAGCAAAAAATCTATACAGCTCAAATGCATGATACGGTTACATCCACTCAAAATTGTCCTTACCAGCACCAAGCTCAAAATGATACTTGCCGATGCCGAGATCGGCGCCGGAATAGGAGTCGTTATTGCAGGTCATGCTCACCTGATTGCCCTTGCCCTTGATGGTAAATGCCTGTTTGTTCATCGCTGTAGGCGCTAACAGGGCTGCGGAAACACCTGCGTTGAACCATTCCGGGGCATTCCCTTCGTAGGACGATACCTCTGACGCAGATTTGG
>JAJQFX010000200.1 GCA_021200895.1 Clostridiales bacterium
ACAGTTCGATGTCCTTTGCAGTCCCCCAGCGGGCGGAACCGTACTCCATGTTGTGGCGATACTTTTTGGCGTTTTTGCCTTTCAGGTACACGGCCAGCCGCAGGCCGCCGCCGCACAGCAACCCGATGAGCAAGTCAAATGGGTGCAAGCTGGGCAGAGGATTTCCGAACGCCTGGGGAACGGTATACATCAGGCTGAGTATCTTTTCTCCCGCTGTGCCGCCCGTTGCCAGCCGCCATGCCTCGCCCAGATTGGTCGCCACCAGTCCCACCAGCACATAGGGCAGAGCCATAATCAGGAGTTTCTTTGCCTTCTGGCTCATCGGTCACGCTCCTGGTGCTTCTCCCACACCTTCTTTGGCGTGGCGGCAGTCAGGTCAATGAGCTTGTTCAGCGTTTTCCGAACGCTGGGGCGCTTCTGCTTACTGAGTGCTTGGGCGGTATACTCCTTGTAGGCCGCAGTCAGTGCTGCCTCATCCCTGGCCTTGAAGAACACCGTATACCTGGGCGGGTCAACGGAGGCGTCCTTCCGAATGGCAAAGTCCACGCCGTACTTTTTCGCCACACGCTCGAAGCCTTTCAGTTCCGTGTTGGCGATGGGTATGGTAGACACCCCCTGATTCTGCCCAATCAGCTCCTCCACGGTCTGTTTGCCATGAGGGGTCTCATTCTTCGCCGCCGTCTTTTTCGCCTTCACCTTGGCATGGTGGTTCAGGAACATCCGCAGTCCCTTCATAATGGTTCTGGCGGTCAGCTTGGTGGTGCTGATCGCCAGATTGACCGTCCTGTTTGTTACTTCCTCCTCCAATATTCACCACCTCCTCGTGGGGACTTCCAATCTGTATCAGGCACATAGTGAAAACACCAAGAATTGCACCTGCAAAGAATGAAATGATACCGATAAAAATACCCATCACAGTGCGTCCTGTTCAGGTGCCGATTTACTCTTGCCGGTCGCAGCTTTTTCCGTCGTCTTTTCCCGCTTCTTCATGACTTCATCATCAATAGGGATAGCCATGATGCTGCGACCGAGGCGGATAAATGCCTCCGGGGTGTGGAACAGCTTCTCGAACTTCTCCATCTGTTCCGGGGTCAGGGAACCGAAATCGTCCTCGGTCAGACCCACCACCAGAAAGTCCCCGGCGATGATGTCGTACATCTGCCCATCTTCGTCCCGGAGCGCCCGGTTCAATGGCAGGCCGGTGAGCTTTCCTTCCTCGTTGCAGACCAGACCCACCGGGTCTTCGTAGGGGTAAACGACCTGAATGTCGCCGCCTACCGCCGCCTGCAATGCCTCCAGTTCGGTGCTGATCTGGAAGGGCTGTGGGAACTCTCCCGGCTTCACCAGAAGCACATCGATCTTGTTCCCCTCACGGGCAGGTTCCCGCCCCTCGCTAGTCTGGAAATCGACCTGTGTGAAGTTGTCCGCATCCAGCACATACTCGGAGTCGAAATAGCCTTGCCGCACCTTCTCCTCTGCCTCCTCTTTGGACGCCGCTGTCACAGAGACGGTTTTCTCCAGTGTCTCCGTGATGGTGATGTCATACTCTTTCATATGACCTCCTTCCTCACAGCGGCAGTGCCTTGACCGGCTGACCGCCCACCACGATGGTCTCGCACTGTTCCTGCAGAATCCGCTTCACCAGATGGATGTCGTCGCCGTCCAGGGACTTGGTGATCCGTCCGATGGTGGAGAACACCACCGCCGTACCGGTCAGGTACTTCTTGCCGTTCACAGCAGCCACTGCATCGGGCTTGAAGGTCATCATCAAGTCCAGCAGCGGGAACAGGCAGCCCACCTCATCGCCCTCGAACACATCTAGCACTTCACGGCTGTCCTCCACAGTCATGGCGGTGGCCCCGCACTCCGGGTCAACCACCATCACGATGTCACAGGGGCGGAACAGAACGCCATTCTGGGGGATGCCGTCGTATTCCGCATATTCCACGTCGCTGTCCTCATCTTCTTCATCGTCCTCGTCGGACATGGGCTGTTCTTCCTGTCGCTCCTCCTGCAACAGCTTGTCGAGCTGGCGCACCGCCTCATCCAAAATGGTGTCGTTGGCGTCTGTGCGGGTGGTCTGGTTGGCCTTGAACCCGAAATTGATATTGATGTCGATGCCGCCGGAGACGATCACGTTAATGTCCTGCATAAAAATTCCTCCTTCAAAGTTCATGAGAAACAAAAAAAGCGGCCACCCAGGTGCCAAAACGCACCCAAATGACCGCAATATGCTTTCTCTGTGTTCTGTTTTCATGGTGTTGTGGTTACTCCAGGAGCATTGCCGGGAACTCCTTTCCGTCGCCGCAGAGGATGGCTTCGTTATCGGACGCATAGCAGAACGTCCGGTAGATGTCGTCGCCGGTCAGGGACAGCAGGTCGCAGTCCTCATTCTCCCGGCACACCACCGCAGCGCCCAGCAGGAACACCCTGCCGTCCAGCTTGAGAACCTGGTCGGCACGGTAGTAGAGGGTCAAGTCGGAACCGGCGAAGTCCTCGAAGCAGTCGAACCGCTCATAGAAACTGGGCATCAGCTCACAGGCTTCCCCGCAGGTCAGCACCTTCGGCTCCTTGCCAGGACGGAGAACCATGACGATTTTCTTGTCCTCCGGCTCCTCTTTGCTTTCATCAGGACGGAGGGAGCAGAAAACGTCACAGATAAACTGTCCCATAAACTGCTCCACCATCAACCCCATCAGCGCCGCCGAAATCTCCTGCGACTGCTTTTTGACCTCCTCGTCTACCTGAGCAGACAAGTCTTTCGGAATACCTTTGATTTTGTGATCCATAGTGTAGAACTCCTTTCACGATTGTGGATTTTGCAGCCCCTTACCGGGCCTGATCTCTTTGTCTCCGCCGCTGCCACTGTTCCAGCAGCTTGATGATGGTCTTTTCCATCTGCTGGGGCGTGTAGGACTTGGGAAAATACTTCCGCAGGTCGTTGCCCTTAAACGTCACATGGGCAAGGTCATCCTTTTTGACCTCGTTCATGATCTCGCACATGGAATCCAACGTTGCCGTCCCTTCCTGGCTCTGCTTTTTCAGCCGCTGTGCCTGGGAAAGAGAAGGGGTAGCCTGAGCGTAGTCCATAGCGTCCAGAAGCAGCGCCTGCTCCTCTCTGGTGAGATAGGAAAGCTCTACCGCTGGACTGAATGCAACTTTCTTCTCATCCACCATGTCCATCAGCTCCGGGATGAGATTGGTTAAACGAATAAACCTTCTGACCTGCATCCGGCTATCACCAGCTTCCTGGCCTACAATGTCGGCGGCCTCCAACCTCCGCCCAACTTGTGCGGAAGTCAAATCTGTTCTTGCTCCCTGGTGCTTGATGGCGTCCAGCTTCATCTTGTACGCCCACGCCCGTTCGCTGGGAAGGATGGTCTCTCGCTGGAGATTGGCATCTACCATTGCGATGATCGCTTCATCATCGTCCATCTCACGAACGATGACCGGCAGCGCTTTCAGCCCCACCAGCTCCGCCGCATGACAGCGCCGGTGGCCTGAAATGATCTCATAGCCGCCGTCAGGGTCAGGCCGGGCCAGCAGCGGAGAAATGACCCCAAACTGGGAAATGCTCTCCACGGTGCGGGTCATGGCTTCATCATCCACCACCCGGAACGGATGTCCCTCAAAAGGGTGTAGCTCCGAGATGGGTATCTGTTGAACCTGTTCCTGCGTGGGTGTGTCTTTGCTTTCGACTTCATTCGACAAAATTCGTCACCTCCATTTCTGCGTGAATTTGGGGGAAACCGAATCAGCACATGGGAACCGCCCCCTTAACAGCCATAGAGCAGGTCTTTGACCAGCGCCTGCTTGTCCCGCCCAATCTCTGTGCGCCGGTCTGTCCCACGCACCTGCACCGGGGTACACAGTTCTAACACCCGGCTGTAGATGCGGGCATGAGCCACATCTGTGGCGTTGCGGATTTGGCTGATGGTCAGATTAGTGGTGATGATGAGGGGCTTCTTCGACTTGTAGCGCTCGTCGATGACCGCATAGA